>JBGUKU010000105.1:0-4969 GCA_045114615.1 Anaerovoracaceae bacterium | reverse complement strand
CAGTCAGGCTTATACCGGCTATAGGACTTGCTGAGGGTGAGGAACTCAACTTCGGCGGATTGCTGGGGTATGGACCGGTGATGCCGCTGCGCACAAAATCACCGTCGGTAATGATAGCGAGAGGCGGACGCATACCTGCACCGCTTCAGAGCCTGAAAAACTGAAAAGATGTTGAAGTCAGTCATAGACAAAAGGAGAAAAAAATGAAGGTCAGAACGATTGCAGGCAAGGGCGGCGAAAAATATGTGCCGTATAACGAGCGTATGGGAAACGAATCCATAGTATATTTCACAAGAGATCTGTCAGCAGAAGGGCTTAAAAAAATCTACGAAAAGGTAAACGGCAACATGACCGGAAAAGTGGGGATCAAGCTGCATACCGGCGAGCAGAACGGCCCTAACATAATTCCGCGTCCATGGGTCAAAGAACTCATGGCTTCGGAAAGCGAACTTAAAGATGCTGCAATTGTAGAGACGAACACTTTCTATGAAGGCGACAGATATACTACCGAGCAGCATCGCGAAACGCTCAAAGTCAACGGCTGGGATTTCTGCCCTGTAGACATCATGGATGAGGATGGCACTGTTTTGCTTCCGATCGAAGGCGGCAAATGGATGACTGAGATGTCTCATGGCTCACATATGCTGGATTACGATTCGATGCTGGTGCTGACGCACTTTAAAGGCCACACAATGGGCGGCTTCGGTGGTTCCAACAAGAATATCGGTATCGGATGTGCCGACGGACGCATCGGTAAAAAGTGGATCCACCAGAGAGAAGGATACGACGACATGTGGTCGATAGCCGAAGAAGAACTGATGGAGCGCATCACTGAATCCACCAAGGCGATAATTGATCACTTCGGACGCAATATCACATACGTGAACGTTATGCGGAACATGTCAGTATCATGCGACTGCGAGGGAGTGGCGGCTGCTCCGGTAGTGACACCGGATGTCGGGATCCTTGCATCGAATGACATCCTGGCGGTAGATCAGGCGTGCATTGATCTCATCTATGCCATGACTGAAGAAGAGCATCATGACATGGTTGAGCGTATAGAAACCAGACACGGTCATCGCCAGACATCGTATATGAAAGAACTGGGAATGGGCAACGACAGGTATATCCTGATAGATCTTGATAACGGAGAAGTCAGGATGAGCTGTGCGAAGGCAGTTGAAGGACTGAAGCCGTTTGTTGCGAAATAAAGATCAGCAAATCATAATAAAGAAAAAGAGCCTTGGATCTGATGATTCCAAGGCTCTTTTGGTGCGCGCGGAGGGATTCGAACCCGCGACCTACTGATTCGTAGTCAGCCACTCTATCCACTGAGCTACGCGCGCATATCTTTTCGCGACTGTCAAATGTTACAACGAAGACGGATAAATGTCAATATCTGAAACTCTATTTAAACAGATAAGACTAAGCAAAAGGCCGGCATTTATGCCGGCCTTTTGTTTTACAAGTGTAAAGTGATCAACTATACTGTGAAGCCTGTTGTCATCTTGTCGTCAGGATCCATGAACCACTTAGCTTCTCCGCAGAGATATGCAGCGCCTGTTACCTGTGGGATGATAGCGTCAAAGTCGCCTACCTTAGCAGTGTCTGCGACTGTACCGATAAATCTTGTGTTGATGAATGATTTGTAAACGAAGCATTCGCCAACACCGAGCTTACCGTGCTTGTACAGCCAGGACAGCTTAGCGGATGTACCTGTTCCGCATGGAGATCTGTCGATCTGCGGATCATGAGGCTCTCCGAATACCAGCTGGTTCTTCAGAGCGAACTTAGCCTCTGGGCAGAATACCTTGTCATCATCTGTAAGCTCATCTTCGCAGTAGTTCTCAATGAGGTCTACGCTTGTGATGTCGAGCTCAGGATGCTGGATAGGAACAGTCCTGTTGATCTCCTGAAGAGCGAAGCTTGACCATTCTGTGAGGAACTTTGTGTGCTCAGGTGTTACCTTGAATCCGAAGTTCTTCTCTGTGTCAACGAGAGCGAAGAATGAACCGCCGAAGCAGATGTCATAAACGACCTTTTTGCCCTGATACTCGAGCTCGAGGTTTTCCTTGTAAACGAACGCAGGAACATTTGTGAGTTTAACTCCTGTAACCTTGCCGTTCTTGCATGTGCACTCAAGACGGATCAGACCTGCAGGTGCTTCGATAACAACCTGTGTTACCGGCTCCTTCATCTCCATGAGACCTGCTTCGAGGATAACTGTAGCAGCTCCGATAGAGCAGTGTCCGCACATGTTGAGGTAGCCGCCGCCGTCCATGAAGAATACGCCGAAGTCAGCTTCCGGATTGATCGGCTCGCAGAGGAATGCACCGAACATATCGTGGTGTCCGCGAGGCTCAAACATAAGCATTGTTCTGAGATAGTCATAGTGCTCCTCAAGATAATGCTTTTTTTCGATCATTGTTTTTCCCGGAAGTTCCGGGCAGTCGAGAGCGACTCTGCAGTATTCACCCTCTGTATGAGCTTCGACCGTTCTGATGACTGTCTTGTCATAGTTGTCATAGTTGATCTTGGCCTCAAGATACTTTGCCATAGGTAATTACCTCCCTAGTAATTGTGTTTTACACGTGTAAATAGTGCCTGAAGATCATATATCTTCACGTTGTATGATATCGCAAACAATATGAAGCGTCAATGATATAACCAGCCCGTTGTTCCACTTTTGCTTAACGACAAATTAAGAAATTTTAACTGACTTTTTTGATAGAAAAATGAAGGCATTGAAGGCCTAATAATTTATAGGTTTCCGATAAGTTTTTTACATAAGTCAGGTTGTTTGAGATAAATAAAAGTGATATTATGGATTCGTCAAAAAAGGCGTTTTTTTGCGTGTCTCAAAGACAAAAAAGGAGATCAAGTATTATGGAAAATATTCAGATGTTACTGAAGCAGGGTGCAGTAGGCAGACCGTGCGAAGCGATCGTAAAAGTCGGCGATAAGGTCAAGAGAGGCCAGCTGATCGCGACTCCTACCGGACTCGGCGCAAACGTACACTCCAGCGTATCCGGCGAGGTAATAGATATTACAGATGACAGAATCATTATCAAGCCGAATAAAAAGCAGCCTGAAAGCTATGTAAAGATCAAAAAGGGTTCAAACCTTGAGATGATCAAAGAGGCCGGCATTATCGGTCAGGGCGGTGCAGGATTCCCTACATTCATCAAGATTTATAACGGCAAGGAAGACAAGCCTGTTCTTGATCACGGATACATCCTCGTAAACGCTTCCGAGTGCGAGCCTGGTCTTGCGCATAACATTCAGCAGATCGATGAAGATCCTGCTACACTGCTCAGAGGTATCCACTATCTGATGGAGATCGCAGGAGCAGACAAAGGCATCATAGCCATCAAGAAAAAACACAGAGAAACTATTGAGAAGCTGGACGCACTTCTGAAGGATGATCCGGCTATCGAAAGACATCTGCTTCCGGACATCTATCCGATGGGCGAGGAGCGTGCTGTAGTTAGAGAGTGTCTCGGCATCGAGCTCGAGCCTGACAAGCTCCCTTCAGCAGCAAACGCTGTGGTTATCAACAGTGAAACAGTTTACAGCTGCGTAGCAGCCATCGAAGATCAGAAGCCTCTTATCGACAAGAACATCACAGTAAGAGGAATGATCAAAGGCGGAAGTGAAGCACACGTATTCGAGAACGTTCCTGTAGGCAGAAGCGTACAGGCTCTGATCGACGAAGCAGGCGGCTTCGATGAAAGAGGCTACGGCGAAGTCATCATGGGCGGATCTTTCACAGGTAAGGCAACAGAGCTCGACGCACCTATAACAAAGTGCACAGGAGCGCTGCTGGTAACACGTCCGTTCAGAGATCTCCACGGAGCAAAGGTAGGTATCCTCGTATGTGCATGCGGCGGAAACCTCGAGAGAATGGAAGACCTCGTTGCAAAATATAACGGTACAGTAGGTCATGTCTGCTACTGCAAGCAGGCAGCTGAGATGCCTAACGGAACACGCAAGTGCGAGCGTCCTGGAAACTGCCCTGGACAGGTCAAGAACAACCTCGAGTTCAAGAAGGCAGGCTGCGAGTACATCATCATCGGAAACTGCTCCGACTGCTCCAACACAGTTATGGCATCCGGTCCTAAGATGGGACTCAAGGTAATGCATATGACAGACCTCGCTATGATGGCTGTCGGACACCCACTTTACAGAACACTTAAGGTGTCCAAGAAGGTTTCGCAGGATCTCAACGTAGTAGACAATGTTGAAGACAACGAGACTGTAGAATAATACGTTATAACCGTTAATTATCTTCGCCCGGATAACCCCAACATGATCCGGGCGGAGGGAATTATATAAACTGCCGGCACATATTGTGAGGCAGGCAAGAATAACTTTTAGGAGGAAGATCGATATGTCAATAACAGCTGAAACAGCTAAACAGCATGCGAACGATCCAGCAGTACTCTGCTGCAGAGCAGAGGCAGGAACAGAACTGACACCTGCAAACTTTGAGGATCCGGCAATTTTCCCAGATCTGGTAGATTCGGGACTGCTGAACCTTGATGGCGCACTGAAGCTTGGCCAGGTGCTTAATGGATCAAAGCTTACAAAGACTGTTGATTCTCTCACACCTATTACACCGGACATCGTTGATAAGTTCGATGCAGCAGAAGAGGAAGCTGAAGCAGCTCCTGCAGCTGAGGAAGCAGCAGAGGCTCCAGTAGCAGCAGCTCCTGCATTTGCAGCTCCTGCAGCAGGCGGATACATCAGCCTGCACATCGGAGAGGGCAAGGACATCGACATCCAGATCCCTACTGGAATCGGCGGCGGTGCAGTCGCAGCTCCTGTAGCAGCAGCAGCTCCTGCAGCAGCAGCTCCTGCAGCAGCAGAGGAGACCGGTGAGGCTGTAGTAGTCAGAGAGATGACACGTAAGCACTACAAGATCGATAAGGTAGTTCTTGGTGACGAGACCAAGATCGAAGGAACAACA
>JBGUKU010000104.1:0-3103 GCA_045114615.1 Anaerovoracaceae bacterium | reverse complement strand
AGCATAAGAGCCATCGGGAATGTGCAGAATACGCTCGCCATGATCGGATTCTTCATATTCTCTTTGAACTTTCCGAAATCAGTAAATACGCTGATCAGGAACAGTACAGCAAGGATCGTAGCGATGACTCCGCATGTCATGCGGATGCATTCTGAATATGACTGCAGCAGATTGCCCAGGCCGAACATTCCCAGGATAACGCCACAGATAGGAATTGGGATTTTCTTTATCATTGTTATTTCTCCGTTACTTGATTTCTCTCCAGTCGCCTGTCAGCCGATTATGCCTCGAGAGGAGCGATTCTTGTCTTGAGATACTCGTCGTGTGAGAGCAGTGTGATCTCGCCTGTTGTAGGGATGCCAAGCTCGCGCGCAAGAATCTCTGCAGTCTTTGCAGCGCAGATGCCTGTGTAGTAGATGCACTGTGACTTGTGTCCGCCTACGCTCATATCGAATTCCTTGGTCAGAACACGGCAGCATGCAACACCCTTTGTGTTGTTAGCTTTGAACCAGTCATGGAGCTCTTTTGTCATTCCCATGCACTTTACAACGTTAGGGTCCTTAGGTCCCTTCTGCTCGGATCTTCCGAAGAACATTCCGATAGCAAGTACTCCGCCGTTGAGCGCTCCGCAGATGCATCCGGACTTACCTACTCCGATAGCCATTCCGGAAGCCATTCTGATGGTCTCATAAGGAACGTCGAGCTCAAAGTTATCCATGATAGTCTCCATTACTGCCTCGCAGCAGAAGAAACCCTTGCGGTACGATTCTTCAGCGTCAGCCTGAACTTTAGCCAGATCGATTGTTTTAGCATTGATATTCATTGTTTTCCTCCATTACTATATCTACATCAATATACTTACCGCCCTACAATAACATTTAGAGCATGCATCATGACATCAACAGTTAGTTGGTTTGACCCAACGCTTTGTTTATCAATTAACAAAATTTATATTTAAGTAAAACTAAAAGCGCCTGCTATAAATACAATCTATAGCAAGCGCATGTTGATGCTTCAGTTCCGGCTATTGCCCTTAATCGATCCTGTTTTCTTTTATGAATGAGATAAATCTGTCAACAGCCTTACTGCGGCCTCTTCCCTTTTTGGTAATTATATAAAGCGGCCATTTCAGTTCCTCTGTAAACGGAATAGTCCGCAGCTCGTCACTTTCAAGCTGTGCCGCAACACTGTCTATGATCACAGTATTGGCCATGCCGTCCTTCCTCAGTTTGAGACTTCTCAGAATTCCGCCTGTATTCATAATTATCTCAGGGTCTGCCCCGCATTTCTCAAATTCATGCATCATGATCCTTGTTGTGGCAAAATTCCTGTTGCGAAGGGTAAGCGGTTCATCAGCTATTTCACGTACCGAAACTGTTTCACGGTCATAGAACCTGCTGTCTTTTTTAGGAACGAAGAGTATTTCGGATTCACTCATAAGCTCGTATTCAAATTTATCCCTGTCTACATATGCAGCAAATCCGATGTCAAGTTCTCCGCTCAGCACAAGCTCATCCACGATTTTATCCGGCATTTCCGCAAAGTCCAGTTCATACTCAGGGTATTTCTTCTGAAATTCCTGAGTGATATTCATTGTTAATCCTGACATTACTCCAAATGAATATCCGATACGGATGACTCCCTTCTCAGCTCTTGAAAGGTGTTCGATCTCTGTGATCATCCTTTCATATTCCGACTTTGTATTTACAGCATATTTATAGAAAGCATCTCCGCAGGCCGTCGGTACTGATCCTGCCCTGTCTCTGTTGAACAGCGAACATCCGAGCTCCTGCTCGAGCCTGTTTATCACATTGCTCAGTCCCTGCGCAGATATAAAGAGTTTTTCAGACGCTATACTAATGCTTCTGCATTCATATACTTTGATAAAAAAATCCAGATCCCTGATATTCATTAGCCTCCACCTTTCCATTCGGTACTAATAATACTACTTGAAGAGCTTTATCACTCTTCGCTTTTTCATATATCAGATGATCTGGCAAAAGAGAAAATCTATATCTGCGTATCACTCAGCAGCAATGTAATCTGTTCTCCGAAAAGCCTGTTTACAAATATTTCTCCTCTGAGAATCCTAACAACCATCGCTTCCGCAGAACCTCATCGCCTCTGTCCCGTACACTTCTTCTATTACTTTCCTTAAAGCAGTAACCTTTTTCATATATTCAGCGCTATGTCCCGGACGCCCTTCGCTGTTACATGATACATATGTTACAAGCGTTGAAAGCAGTGAAAGTTGATCGAATTCCTCTGTAACTGTTCCATCTATGAGATACCGGTCCATCAGCATAGTACTTTCTATATTTGCAGGATATCCAGCCGCTTTGATATCTTCCGGTGAAATGCGTTTCATGATATCAAGCAGCTGAAGAAGAGCGTTTTTATACTGTTCCCCTTTTGCTTCATGGCTCAGGACTTTGGAACCAACAATACCGCAGTATTCAATGATTTCTTTTAATTTCTGTGCATCAGTCATTTCTATATCCTCTTGTCTCCCTTGCAGTATCATTTTAGCACAAACTGTGAATTTGCCGCTTTTACTTAAAACAAAAGAACTTCCGGGATTTCTTACCGAAAGTTCTTATTCTTGGAGCTGATGAGCATAGGCGATGTCTTGTGATCCAGTTATTGCAAGGCCCCTCGGGTGTTGCATCTCATATGTTCTGAAATCCTCACAAATTTCTCCAGAACTCTCAAATTCCGATATGCCTGCCGTTATCAATCTCTGACTACAACAGATATTCCGTTTGGTATGCACGTCAGAGACGCCTCTTCACCTTTAATATCTCTTGCTACAAGAAGACTACCGGGCTTCATATTCAGTTCTATGCAATCCCGGTAAAGTTTGTCATCAGCAAGTGCCTGTGCCAATGCAGTTTAGTTCGCTGAATCGGGGATCATCTCCGGAAGTTCTTCCGTAACTTTTTCAGGTTCTGCTTCCGGGACCATTTCCGGAAGCACATCCGGAGCTGGTTCAGGTTTGCTTTCTGCAGGCGTTTCTGCGGCTTCTTCTACAGGGATCTCTGCGGCTCTGGCAGCAGCTTCTTTTTCCGCGGCCTTTTCTCTGTTCTTCTCAAAATGCTCATCC
>JBGUKU010000103.1:0-34127 GCA_045114615.1 Anaerovoracaceae bacterium | reverse complement strand
TCGAACAGCGGCTCTACTTTTACCTTGCTGAAATCGATCTCTACGCGCTCCTTTTTGGCGCCTGCGCCCTTTCCTTCCGGCTTCATTGTCGGGAAGAGCTGGACGTCTCTGATCGTTGCGCTGTCGGTGAGCAGCATGACGAGTCTGTCGACACCGATGCCGATTCCGCCTGTCGGCGGCATTCCGACTTCCAAAGCGTTGACAAAGTCAGTATCCATCGGATGAGCCTCGTCGTCAATTCCCAGATCGAGCTGTCTCTGCTGCTCCGCGAATCTCTCGTACTGGTCGATTGGGTCGTTCAGCTCACTGAACGCATTAGACATCTCCCAGCCGTTGATGTACGATTCGAATCTTCTTGTGATGCGAGGGTCCTTCGGATCCTTCTTTGCCAGCGGCGAAACTTCGAGCGGATGTCCGCAGACGAAGCATGGTCCGTCCAGGAATCCGGGGATGTCTTCACAGTAGTCCTCGAACATCTCAGCGATGATCTTTCCTCTTGACCACTCCGACTCGTCCTCGAATGTCATACCGTATTTCTTGGCTGCCTCGATAGCCTCTTCATCGCTGTCGATCTTATCGAACGGGATGCCTGTAGTCTTGATTACGGCCTCGGTCATGTCGATCTTTCTCCAAGGAGGAGTAACATCGAATTCCTTGTCGCCGTACTTGATGATAGGTGTACCGTTGACTGCCATCGCGCACTTGTATGTGACCTGTTCCATGAGATCCATCATGGTCTCAAGGTTTACGTACGCCTTGTATGCCTCCATCGATGTGAACTCAGGGCTGTGATTCTTGTCCATGCCCTCGTTTCTGAACACCTTGCCGATCTCGTAAACTCCGTCGAGTCCGCCGACGATGAGTCTCTTGAGGTGAAGCTCAAGAGAGATGCGCAGTGTCATGTCGATGTCGAGTGTATTGTGGTGTGTCAGGAACGGTCTTGCAGCAGCACCGCCCGCGATGTTGCCGAGTACAGGAGTCTCGACTTCGATGAGATCATAGTCATCTTCGAGCACCTTTCTCATGGTGCTGATGATCTTTGCCCTCTTCATGAAGGTTTCTCTTACGTCCTCATTCATGATGAGGTCTACGTATCTCTGACGGTATCTGAGATCTGTGTCCTTGAGTCCGTGCCACTTGTTAGGAAGCACCTGCAGAGACTTGCACAGAAGCTTTACTTCCTGAGCCCTTATACTTACCTCGCCGGTTTTTGTCTTGAAGACTTCTCCCTTGATGCCGAGGATGTCGCCCGTGTCATATGTTTTGAAGATGTTGTACTCGTCCTGACCGATGTTGTCTCTTGCGACGAAGATCTGGATGCGGCCCTGCTTGTCCTGCATGTCGACGAACGCGACCTTGCCCATGCGGCGGAATGCCATGATACGTCCGGCTACTCTGACCTCCTGGTCTTCCATGGCCTCGAAGTTATCCCTGATATCCTTCGACCATGCGGTCACATCGAAAGTCTCCTCGCGGTAAGGGTCTCTGCCCATGGCGCGAAGCTCTTCGAGTTTCTTTCTCTTGATCTGCCTCTGTTCGCCGATCTCCTTTTCGGTAAGCTCACGCTCTACGGCTTCAACAGCAGCTTTAATATCATTTTTAATGTCAGCCATTATCTCTTGACCTCCACGACTTTATATCTGGCCATTCCGTCCGGAACAGGGAATTCCACCTTGTCACCTGCGTGGTGTCCCAGAAGGTGCTGTCCTACCAGTGATACGTTCGAGAGCTTTCCGTTAAGCGGATCCGCCTCAGTTGTACCTACGATCTTATATGTGCTCAGTTCTTCTGTGTCCAGATCCTGGATCGTGACTGTACGGCCTGTCTGGACCGAATCGTCGCTCTCATCTGTTTCCTCTACGATGACGGCTGTACGGAGGATCTCCTCAATGTTGCTGATCCTCTCTTCGGTCTCAGCCTGTGCGTCCTTCGCAGCATCGTACTCAGCGTTCTCACTGATATCTCCGAGAGAGATGGCTTCCTTGAGCCTTTCAGCATTCTCTTTACGGACTACGGTAATAAGATGTTCCAGCTCCGCATTCAGGCTTTCATAGCCCTCTCTGGTCATTTCATTTGACTTTAAAGCTGCCATTTTTGTCTTCCTTCCCTTTCTTTATATATCTCAGACCCTACTGTCTGTTGATCTCTTCAATAGTTACATTTTCGCTTGTCGTGAGCCTCATCAGAGCGGAATACTTCATTTTGAATCTCACGATATCCCCGACGCGGAGATGCTCTTTGCAGTCTTCGATGTCGAGTATGGTGTGGTCACCGGATGCCATTGCGACCTCCGCTCCCTCGAGCACCGGAACGATGTCATCTAAGTCACCGTAATCCTGTCTGCCTATTGCCAGGATCGCGCGTCTGCGGCGGCCTCTGTCGACATATGTGCCGACCTTGCCGGAAGCGTCTACACCGAGTTCGCCTATAGGATGAGTCGGCTTTGTATTGGTCTCGATGACTTCAGTCTCGAGAATGAAGCACTCATCGCTCAGCACTTCCACTTCCTTCCTGCCGTAGCATGTGCGGAGATCCTCAAGGGGTCCGATGAATGTGACTGCACCTATCCTCAGCATGTTGACCTTAGGATTCATAACGCCGTCAAACAGCGGCATAAGGCTCGATGTTGCTCCGCCCGATACTATCTCGAGCGGTCTGCCTATAGCCTCTTCGACAGCCTCTGCCCAGTCAGCCAGCATATCCATCTTCTCTTTGGTCGGCTTTACGGAACCAACGCATCCGAGGTTTGTGCCGATGCCCGCAAGATGGATGCAGTCGAGCTCATTCTCAACGTATGTTGCTATATCGACCATCTCCTCTTTCTCAAAGAATCCCTCTCTGAGATCCCCGAGGTCTGCCATCAGTATGACATTGTGGACCTTACCGTTTTCAGCGGCTGCCTCCTGGAGAGCCTTGAGTGTAGTGAGGCTGCTCTGAAGGCTGTAGTCGCAGATCTTCACCATCTCGTCGAGCTCTGACAGCATCGGGACTCTTATCATAAGCAGTGGGATCTTTACTCCTGCCGCCTTTGCCCTTGCCAGCTGCTCAAGCCTTGACGAAGCGATCCACTTTGCGCCGCAGCTCTCGTAGTCCAGTGCTGCAGAAGCCAGACCTGTCGTCACCTTGATGACACCTGCAACGTCTATGCCCGCTTCGCGGCACCAGCCGATCACAGTATTCATGTTGTGCCTGAGATTCTTGTGATCAACTATAAGCGTTGGTCTCTTTTTCATGATCTCCGCCTTTCTTTATGACCGCATCTCGTCGCAATTTTCCTCCGCTCGCTGAAACGCTCGCCTCGGAACAATTGCTGCGTGCGGTCTTATACTAATCAGCAAGTTTATTATCTTCAACAAATCTGCGGATTTTCATTCCAGTCGTCTTGTTGAACTCGCTCTTTTTGATCACGATGTGCTTGACTCTCTTCCAGTCAGGCCAGTTTGCGTTGAGCCTGTCGATCTCGCTGCTTACGAGCGACATAACTGCGCCTTCGTCTCCTGCCCTGTCTCCAAGCGCTTCCTTGACATTCTCTCTGTCAGGACGCAGGGTCACATAGATTCCCCTCTTCATCCTGTCTTCGTTATCTTCGTCTGCCCATACCATGCATTCCTCGATGTAAGGGCTGCGCGCGATGAGCTCCTCGAGTTCCTCCGGGAAGACGTTCTTGCCGTTCGCAGCGATGATGACGTTCTTTTTGCGTCCTGTGATGTAGACATAGTTGTCCGCATCAAGGTGTCCGATGTCTCCGGTATGGAACCAGCCGTTCTCCATGCTTGCCGCAGTAGCTTCAGGGTTCTTGTAGTAGCCCATCATGACCATTGGTCCGCGGAAGCAGATCTCGCCGTTGCCGTCCTCATCCTTGTCGATGATCTTGCACTCGGTGAACTGGAACAGCTTGCCGGCTGAATCGTTTCTCATGTACTTCCACTGGTCAGGGTTGAGTGCAACCATAGGTGAGGTCTCTGTGAGGCCGTAGCCCTGGAGGCACGGAATGCCCATGCTGCGGAAGAAAGCGAGCACCTTAGGGTCTACTCTTGCGCCGCCCGCGATGAACATATCGATATTGCCGCCGAACTGAGCCATGATCCTGTTTGCGATCGGCTTCGCGATGTTGAGTCCGAACTTGCTCGTGATGTTGTTTGCGGCAAACAGCGTGTTGACCAGTTTGTCCTGACCCTGTTTCTTGAGAGTTTTCTGAATCGTGTTGTAGAACTTCTCGTAGATGAGAGGCACCGCGAGCAGGAATGTCGGATGCACCATCTGCATGTCCTTCGTTATGTATTTGAGTCCCCTGCAGAATGCCATCGAGGCGCCCATGAAGAGACCTTCGATCATGGTGCAGGTACACTCGTATGTATGATGGATAGGAAGTACGCTGAAGAAGATGTCGCTCGGGCAGACTTCGAGGTATGTCTGCGCGATGAGTACGTCCGTACAGAGGTTTCGGTGCGAAAGCATTACTCCCTTGCTCACTCCTGTTGTGCCGGATGTGAAAATTATTGATACGAGGTCAGATGCTCTTACTCTGGCATCAAGGTAGCTCCTGTCACCGGCTGCGACCTTGGCCTTGCCCTCTTCTCTGAGGAGGTTCCATGAATAGAGTCCGTCCGCCGCATCTTCGTGAGCTTCCCTGTTGACTCCGATGACTATCTTAAGGCCTGTTTTGCCTTCAGTCTTGATCTCCTTGAAAAGCTTGTAAAACTTATCCTGGCAGCAGATGACTGCATCGATCTCACCCATGCCGCAGAGCGTGGTGAGTTCTTCTTTAGAAAGCTCTTTGTCGAGCGGAACGACTACGCCGACTCCGCCTGTAACTGCGAAATACGACTCAGCCCACTCGTAGCAGTTTGCGCCTATGACACCGATATGTGAACCTTTGAGTCCGAGCCCGAGGAGTGCCGTACCGAGTCCTCTGACGTCGTCCCTTACTCCGCCGTATGTAAATTCAGTGAAGTGGTCATCGCCGGGCATAATCTGATGATAGAGCACCTTGTCGCCGAAAGCTTCAACGCCGGATTCCATCATCATCTTGAGATCAGTTATTGGTCTGCCGATGCGGTACATCACCTCAGGCACTTTGCTTGTGGTGATGCCATCAACGTAGTATTGCATGTCGGCCATTTCAGCCGCTTTTAATTCTCTATATTCCCCTTCAGACATACTATCGAGGTCTGCGTCCCTGTATTTTGCGATAACTTCTTTATAATTCTCCAATTTGATACTTCCTTTTTAATGTATAAAAAAAATGGTAAAAGCCACCTGTCAAACCTCGGTGGCCGCCGTAAATTTTACCATTTTACAGTCTCATATGTCAATGAATGCAAGGGGTCGCATTGCATCGCTGCTCCGCTCCGGGACAATATCCGGGTGCGGCTGCCTCAATTACTTGCGTGATATTACTGAGCCTCGAAGTGTAACCGAGCCGTGCAGGATCGTGCGGCCTGCTGACGGATCGCTTTCCACTCTCAGTCTTCCGGCCGGCTCATCAAACGTTACATCAACAGGCGATCCGGATTTTGCGGCGAGGTACATCCCTGCTGCCGCGCTCCCGCTCGCGCAGGAGTTCTCCCAGAACATCGTGTCGGCTCCCGGCACGTATACGAGCGGTGTCAAAGTGCGGAAAGCGGCGCCTTCGCCCAGAAACATCATGCCCAGGCAGTCTGCTCCGAGCACACCGCACCACTGCCGCAGCAATGCTTCGGCAAGCTCCGGATCTTCCTTAATCCCGAGGAAGCCGGAGTCCGGCTCGATTATTATATGACTTATGCCTTCCATTTCCACGATAGGAAGAGACAGCATAGCATTGATCTTCTCTGACTCTGCATCTTCGATGGCTCCGGCAGCGCCGGCCATCCCTGAAGGCTGCAGATTTACCATGCCGATCCTGACGGCCGGCGGCATACTGACGGCCGCGCTGTAGCTGAAGGCGGCCTGCTGCTCGAGGCTGACGGTTACCGGCGCGGATGTACCCGATACTTTTACGGGAACCGCGCCGTTCTGCAGGCCGCTGTGCATGGCACAGAGCGCGGCCGCGCACATTGTGGCATTCCCGCAGAACTCTCCTCCTGCCATGCGGAGGCTTATCGGCACGCTTTCTGCGCCATCGCGCTCATAAATAATAAAGCCTACCTGTTCAACGTCAGGCTCCAGCCCCATTATCCATGAAGCGACCTCCGGCTGATCCGCTATATCCACTGCGGTCTCAACCAGCGCCGTTATATTTCCTGTCGGATCAAATATACAATACTGAATCCTGTCCATCATCTTTCAAATACACGAAGGAACTGTTTTGTTCTCTCCTCCTGCGGATCATCGAACACATAGAGCGGATCACCCTGCTCAACAATAACGCCTCCGTCCATAAAGATCACGCGGTTGCTGACTGCCTTGGCAAAAGGCATCTCATGCGTTACTACCACCATCGTCATCTTCTCTTCGGCAAGCTGACGTATTACCTTCAGCACTTCGCCGGTAAGTTCCGGGTCGAGGGCCGATGTCGGCTCGTCAAAGAACAGTATCTCCGGTTTCATTGCCATCGCTCTGGCGATCGCGACTCTCTGCTGCTGGCCTCCCGAAAGCTGATACGGATAGGCATTCGCCTTATCTTCAATACCCATCTTTTTGAGAAGAGCCATCGCATTCTCTTCGGCTTCGGACTTGCTTACGCCCTGCACATGGATCGGGGCATCGGTTATATTCCTTAGTATACTGTAGTGCGGAAAAAGATTGAACTGCTGGAACACAAGTCCGCAGTATTTGCGGAACTTCTTCATTTCATGAGGGCTTGCGTAAACCGCATTGCCGTTCGCATCAGTGTGAGCAGCCTTTTCTCCCATGTATATTATCTCTCCGCCGTCGATCGTCTCAAGGAATGTAGCGCATCTGAGCAGCGTCGACTTGCCGGAACCCGATGGTCCGATTATGCTTACCACCTCGCCGTGGTCAACACCAAAGCTGATATCCTTGAGCACCTCGAGCCCGTCGAATCTCTTTTCTATGTTTTTCATTTCGAGTATCATTACGCTGCCCTCCTACTTGTAGTAATCCATCGATTTTTCGATGCGCATCATAACGAATTCCACCACATAATTGGCCACGAAGTAGAAGACGCCCGCTATCAGGAACGGCATGAATGATGACTGTGATGCGGCTATCTGCTTGGCAAGAGAGAACACCTCTGCATATGCGAGCGTAAACGCGAGAGATGTGTCCTTTACCAGCGTTATGACTTCGTTTGTCACAGAAGGCAGGATGATCTTTACCACCTGCGGCAGAATGATTTTCATGAATGTCTGTGTCTTTGTGTAGCCGAGCACCTCCGCAGCCTCATACTGTCCAACCGGGATCGACTCTATGCCGCCGCGGTATATCTCCGCAAAGTAAGCTGCGTAGTTCAGCACAAAACCGACGATGATCGCCGGGAATCTCCAGTTGCCTATATTCCAGCCGAAAAGATAAAACGGCCCGAAATACCATACTAAAAGCTGCAGCATCAGAGGAGTACCGCGCATGATCGATATATATCCTTTAATAAATCCCCTCACCGGCGCAAACTTTGAATTGCGCAGGAGTGCGACTATCATTCCCAGAGGGAGCGAACCGATAAGCGTCAGTGCAAAAATCAGGAATGTCTTCCACATGCCCGAGGCCATCGTCGAAAGCATTGTTGAAAAGGTCATCTATTCTCCTTGGTTTCAGTTTAAAGCAACAAACACAGTGCTGCAGGAAAGCTCCCGCAGCACCGGTTGTCTATTGTTTATTATTTGCAGCCTGATCAAATATCCTTTTGCGTCCGGCCGGCGCTAGTTATTGATCATCGAAAGGTTTTCATAGATCTCAGGATACTTCTTGCCGATCTCATCCATCTTGCCATTCTCCGCAAGAGTCTTGAGTGCAGCATTCACCTGATCACGAAGCTCTGTATCGTCTGTTCTGAATCCGATAGCGTAAACTTCCTGGCATACATCCTCATCCAGATATGCAAGGCCTTCTACCTTTGTCATCTGGTAGTCACCTGTTGTAACGTCGATAGCTATAGCATCGATCGCACCTGCTTTGAGGTCGTTTACAGCTACAGTATAAGTATCATATTTTTCGAATGAAGCGAATGTGTTCATCAAGTCCTCAGCACCACCTTCAGCATTCGGAGTCTCGAGCATCTCCTGAGCAGAAGTGCTCCCCTGAACTCCTACCTTCTTGCCGGCAAGATCTGCTGTCGACTTGATGTCGGAGTCCTCGAGAACCATCATCTTAATGGTATTGACTGAGTATGGATCGCTCCATGCAAACTTTGGTTCTCTGTCAGGGCTCTTTGTGAATCCGGACCATATGCAGTCAATACTTCCGGACTCAAGCTCTGCATCCTTTGCATCCCAGTTGATGGCAACGCCTTCATAGTTCCATCCATTCAGTTCGCATACAGCCTGAGCCAGCTCTACGTCGAAGCCTGTGGTCTCGCCATCATCGCCGATGTATGAATATGGAGGGAAATCCTTATCATAACCGTGCTTGAAAGTGAATGTCTCTTCAGCTGCGCCTTCATCGCTGCTGCCGCCACCACCGCATGCTGTCAGAGCCATCATCGTGAAGATCATCGCGAATGCAAGCACAAGTACTGTTAATCTCTTTTTCATAATCCTTAGTCCTTTCCTATTGATACGATTTACTTTTCTTCCTTAGTTATCCAGTTATTGATGTGTCCACTTTGCTTTAGTATGCTAAAGTGCTAAATTGACAAAGCAATCATAGCATTCACGCACCTTACGGTCAAGCATTATCGCTGTTTTCTTACAAATACATTTCTTCTGCATAACTTCTCGGGTTTATTAGTTCAGGTTTCAATAATCAGTTGGTCCTTATCGCATTCAGAATGAAAGGAAGGATAAAAAAATTGGTGCGTCATACCCAAATCAGGCGTTCGGCGCACCAACTTTTCTAGTTCATGTTTTTACATTGTCCCTATTTGTTGAGATGAGGTATCCGACGTGAATTCTGCGGCTGCCCCGAGTTATTTATTCTGCAGATACCTCGGGCAGTTTGCAGACGTCGATCCATTCCAGGGAGCGGGACACATCGAAGAGCTCGTCAGGCGTGAATTCCGCGGCTGAGTTTGAGGAGCCGCAGGCGGGGAACACTGTTTTGAACCTCTTCATCGACTCATCGCAATAGATCCTGACATCATCGCGTGTGACCCCGAAAGCGCACACTCCCCCGATCTCGTGGTTCGTGTATTCAGGAACCTCTTCAGGTGAGAGCATTTTAGCCTTTTCCCCAAAGCAGTTCTTGTATTTCTTGTTGTCGACTCTGGCATCGCCGGCTGCTTGCACGAGGATGCCTGTACCATCCTTTAACTTGAAGCTCAGTGTTTTGCAGATGCGGGCAGGTTCGACGCCGACCGCCTTAGCAGCAAGATCAACTGTTGCACTTGAGACATCAAATTCTCTGATGCGGTCGGCCATGCCGTACTTTTCAAGATATGCTCTTGCAACTTCTATTGACATATTATCTCCAATCCGGGCAAAGCCTTATAGTTTTGGACATATGCCCTATACCCTTATATAGAAGTCCGCGGTGCCGTTCAAACAACACCGCGGCTGTATCGTTATTTGTTTTTCTTTTGTTTTGCGTTATGTATTTAAGCAGCTGCTTTTTTGCCTTTGCCGCGCATTGTGAACGTCAGCACGAGGCCGATCACCAGGCCGATCAGTGCAGGTACCACCCAGCCGAGGCCGAGGTCGAAGAATGGGAATATCCTGCGTCCGAGCTCTGTCATTGCCTGGATGTGCAGCGCGTTCTGGAGACCTTCAGGCAGAGTCTTGCAGAAGTCAAATACTGCAGGGATGAACGCTCCGAGAGTCACCCATCCGTATACGTATTTGCTCTTGCCGAATGCCTTCTCGCAGAGCGCCATGATGATAAGCACCGTCACGAGCGGATAGAGAAGCATCAGTACAGGAACTGCGTAATTGATGATCGCTGTAAGTCCTACGTTCGAAACGATGAACGAGAACAAAGTGAAGACCATTGCCCAGCCTCTGTAGTTGAGCTTGCCCGGAACGAGCTTAACGAACATCTCGCCGCAGCTTGTGACTAGTCCGATCGCTGTCTTGAGGCATGCGAATGTAATGGTCAGTGCGAACACAAGACTTCCGATACTTCCGAGGTAATGGCTTGAGATCTGTGTGAGCGCGATACCGCCGTTGTCGGAAACATCGAAGAGGCCTCTTGACTGCGCTCCCATTATGATGGTGAGCATGTAGATGATGAACATCAGAATGCCCGCGAATACGCCCGCCTTAAGTGTCTCTCTTGCGACATCATTGTCCTTATCGACTCCGAGGTCTCTGATGACGTTGATTATTACGATGCCGAATGCGAGTCCCGCGATGGCATCCATAGTTCCATATCCCTCGATAAGTCCGTTGAAGAGCGCTCCGTCTTTGTAAGCATCTACCGGTGCAACCTCAGACATCGGTGCTCCCGGATTGATGAGCGCCACGATTACCAGAATGCCAAGGAACACAAGGAAGAGTGGATTGATTACACGTCCGATCCATGTGGTGATCTTGCCCGGTCTGAGCGAGAAGTACATCACGAATGCGAAGAATATGAACGTGAACACGAGCTGCCAGATCCTGAAGTGCGACTCGCCCACGATAGGCGCAAGGCCTGTGGTGAACGATACAGACGCGCATCTCGGGATGGCGAAAAACGGTCCTATCGTGAGGTAAAGCACTGCTGTAAACAGTCTGCCGTACCAGCCGGATACCTTGTTTGAAAGTTCCATCAGGTTGTCGCTGTGAGTATTTCCGATAGCCGCAACTGCGAGGATCGGGACCGTTACAGCCGTGATGCAGAATCCTATTATCGCCGGCCACGAGTTGCTGCCGGCCATCTGCCCCAGGTGGACCGGAAAGATGAGGTTTCCGGCTCCGAAGAACATTCCGAACAGCGTACTTGCTACGACGATGGTCTCTTTCATCGTCAATTTTCTTTTCATAATTCTCTTCTCCCTTCAACAGCTTTGAGAAGTGTAACCTCATCAGCGTATTCAAGATCGCCGCCGACAGGTATGCCGTGCGCGATCCTTGTCACCTTTATGCCTGCCGGTTTCAGAAGTCTCGCAATATACATCGCAGTGGCTTCCCCTTCTATGTTTGGGTTGGTGGCTATTATGACTTCTTCAACATCGTTGTCTTTCTGCAGCCTTTCGATGAGACTCTTCAGGTTGATGTCGGCAGGGCCTATGCCCTCTGCCGGAGAAATCGCTCCGTGGAGCACGTGATAGGTGCCTTTATATTCGCGTATGCGTTCCATCGCCATTACGTCCTGAGGTGTCTCAACGACGCATATGACGCTTTTGTCTCTTGACCCGTCTGAACAGATGCCGCATACATCCTTGTCGGTCAGATTTCCGCAAACACTGCAGTAGTGCAGCGACCTCTTTGCTTCTATGATCGACTCTGCAAGCGCTTCCGCCTCGCGGTCAGTCAGACTGAGCACATGAAAAGCAAGCCTCTGAGCGGTCTTTCCGCCGATGCCCGGAAGCTTTCCCAGCTCGTTTATCAGCTTATTCAGTGAACGCGGATACTGCTTCATCAGAAGCCGAAGCCTCCAAGTCCGCCGCCCATTCCGCCGAGTCCGCCCGTGATGCTGTTCATCTCGGACTCCTCGAGCTCTTCAATCTGTCTGATAGCCTCATTGACCGCAGCCATGACGAGGTCCTGAAGCATTTCTACATCATCAGGATCAACAACATCCTTGTCGATGTTCAGCGCGGTGATCTGCTTTTTGCCGTTCATCGTTACCTCAACCGCACCGCCGCCTGCTGTAGTTGTGAGCTCCTTTTTCTCGAGCTCAGCCTGCTTCTGTTCCATTTCGGCCTGCATCGCCTGGAGCTGCTTCAGCTGCTTCTGCATATCCTTTGCACCGCCGCCGTTTCTGACTTTAGGCTTCTTTCCGGCCTTCATTCCTTTACCCATTTCGTCCTCCTGTATATGTCAGTCTTCTATGACCGGCTCTATACCGAAAAGATCCAGTATGTCTCCGATCACTTCGTTCTTATTGATATCTTCGTTGATTATCCTCGCTGTCTCCTCTTCGGAAATGCCCGCGCTGCCTTCTGATGCGCCGGACTTGGAGATGACTCCGGCTTTCATTGACACATAGACATCACTGCCGTAAATGCTCTTTGCAGCCTGAGCTATATCTCCCGATTTATCTTCTGCAAGCCTCAGCTTTCCCGGGCTCACTATGACGGACAGCTTTCCTGCATCAAAGTCCACGCCTGCAGAGTAACGACCTACGAGACTCATGAATGTTCTGTCATGAGCCGAGACCGCTCTGACTATCCTGTCCCACATATCCTCAGGACGTCCCGGCTGCTCCCTCTGAACAGAAGCAATCATGCCTGCAAGAGCGTCTGCTGCGGGCTCCTCTTCTGCCGGAGTGGCCGCATGTACAGCTGTCTCTGCCGTCTTTGTCTGAGCAGCTTCTCTCTTAGGAGCAGGTCTCAGCGGTCTTCTTGCCGCAGGCTCTGCAATGTCATCCGGAGAGGCCAGCCTTACAGCAGCCGTCTCAAGAAGAATGCGCGGCCTCTCGGAATACCTGCCGAGATTGATGTACTCGGAAATAAGCCGGATCGCTTTTTCTATGAACACCGCGTCTGTCAGATCTGCCTGGGCCCTGAGTCTCGAGATATTCTCACCCGATGAGCCTACAATGCGCTCGGCCTTACCTACATACTTGACTATCATGAGGTCGCGCATGTGCTTGAGCCAGTCCTTCATGATCTGTCTCGGGTCTTTGCCGCGCCTGATTATCTCGTCTATGTATACGAGTGCCTTACCTGCATCGCCGGCAATCACCGCTCCTGTCAGTGCCAGGAAGAAGTCCGATCCTGCAGCTCCCGTGTATTCGAGTACTGCCGCTCTGTTCAGCTCCTTATCGCCCGCTGCTGTGCATTGTTCCAGTATGCTGAGTGCGTCCCTGACCGAACCATCGGCTCTTGAAGCTATGGTCGAAAGCGCGTCATCTGTAGCATGGATGCCTCTTCTGGCGCATATCCTCTTCATTCCATCTACGAGCTCCTCTTCGGTGACACGTCTGAAGTTGAGCTGCATGCAGCGCGATCTTATGGTGGATCTCACCTTCTGAGGATCGGTCGTCGCGAGAATAAAGATAGCGTGCTCGGGCGGCTCCTCAAGTGTCTTCAGGAATGCATTCTCAGCAGCGGTGCTGAGCATGTGCACCTCGTCGATTATATACACCTTATATCTTCCGACTGCCGGAGGATATTTCACCATCTCGATGATAGCTCTGAGGTCATCCACTCCATTGTTGGACGCTGCATCCAGTTCTATTACATCGACGAACCTGCCTTCACGTATCGCTTCGCAGTTCTCACACTTTCCGCACGGGAGGTTCACTCCGGGATCTCCGGGCTCACCCTCCATGCAGTTGACAGCCTTCGCGAGTATACGCGCGGTGCTGGTTTTGCCCGTTCCGTGTGTTCCGGCAAATAAATAAGCCTGGCTCACCGTACCTGTCCTGATCTGGTTCTGCAGGATGCGGACGATGTGCTTCTGGCCTATTACTTCTTCGAAAACTTCAGGCCTCTCGGCTCTGTATAGTGCGGGCTGCATAGCGACCTCTTCTACAAACGGCGCCAGGCGGCACCCTTTAACTCTAATAAAATAAGCGGGCGGTCTGCAGTACGCAGAGGCTGATCTGCGGCACACAGGACAGATCGCTTAATGCTGCTACCTCTCGGTCCTGACATGGTTCACGGTGCCCCATTGCGCAGGGCCCCCGCGCACAGCAGGCCGCCCGCCCGATTTCGTTCTCAATTCTAACACAAAAGTACTATTCTAACAATGATAAAGCTGTAAAAACGGTCCGCCGGCGAACGTCCTCGAAAGCACGAAGCACAATCCGCTTCACCGCTCCTCCAATGGCCCGCGGAAAAGTTTCCGCGGTTCCTTTCGCTGTCGGAGCGTTGCTGCGGTGTGCTTCTGCACTTTCTGCGGGATGTTCGCTGCCGGATCGTTTTTCAGCTCTTGCTTTATTTAGAGCATTATTTCTGATTTAGCCTTGCTCGCTGCAATCATCTCGTTGAGCTTTTTTGCCGGCCTGTAAAGGGCCATGCCGAATGCTACCGAGAACAGCATGAACAGCAGCAGTATTCCTACGCACTTCCAGTAAGTGTTGCCGTACATGCCGCCTATGCACTCGCGCATCGCGTCCATCGCATAACGGAACGGCATGAACGGAAAGAGCGTTCTGAATATGCCCGGAAGCACTTCGACCGGATATGTTCCGCCAGAGCCTGCCACCTGAAGCACGAGGATGATCACGCCTGCGCCGAGCCCGATGTTGTCAAGCGCAAACACCAGAGCGTAGTTGATCATCATAAAGACTATGCTGTTGATGCAGGCCAGAAGCACAAATCTCAGTGGTGCAACGCATTGTATGCGAACATACAGAAGGTCGCCCGCGGAGACAACAAGCGCCTGCGCGATTCCCACCAGCAGGTACAGTCCGAGTCTTCCGAAATACCACTCATGGAGCCTGAGGTCTGCGAGATCATCTCTCTTCTTTACTCTTACCTTTATAAGAACAGCCGTCAGCAGAGCTCCGACCCATTGGGCGAGCACTG
Organism: Anaerovoracaceae bacterium; assembly: GCA_045114615.1. Lineage (GTDB taxonomy): Bacteria > Bacillota > Clostridia > Peptostreptococcales > Anaerovoracaceae > Crickella. Next base: position 19,471 of record JBGUKU010000103.1, on the reverse strand, counting down.
TGTAGAACGGCGCCATGGCCGAGCCGTAGTTCTCTATAGGCCAGAAGACCTCGCTTTCCATTTTGACCGGATTTGCCAGGTATTCCGCGACCGCAGTCTCATCATTTGCCATCAGATTGTTCAGCTCCTGCAGAAGGTCATTGCCCGATGCATTCATTAGTACATCGCTCAGCGAACCGGCCCCGTCCTGAAGCGACTTCAGATTTGAAGAGGTCTCATTGATACTCGACTTGAGTTTTGAGAGTGACTTTCCATATGAGCCGAGTTTTTTACCGATAGATGAAAGGCCTTTGTCTGCGCCCGACATGATCGTACGGAATCCCGACAGTGATGTTCTGGCGTTTGTAAGTGCCGTCTCGAGATTCCCGTCGACGTCAGTCCTGATCTGCTCAAGTATTTCGTCAGTCAGCTTTATTGCTTTATCATTATCTTCCGAGATCTTTTTGATTATAGGTTCACGCTCGGTATAAGTCATGCTCTTATCCAGCTGTTCAAGTCCGGATATTATATCACCGAGCGTTCCTGACAGCTCTTCGAACTTTTCGCTTACGGCGGTGAAATCCTCCTCTTTCATGAATTTCGCCTGCTCGTCAGCCCGGGTCTTCATGGTGCCGAACCTGTTCACCCATTCATCCCTGTTGAGATCCAGAAAAGTGTTATATGCGATATCGCTTGCACTGAGCAGTTCGACTGCTACCGTATCGAAGGTCTTGAGTGAAGCCGCAGTGTCTTCTATTTTTTGGGTCGCATCATCAAGTTTCGATGTATCCGCTTTTTTCACTTTCGCAAGTTCTTCCTGGGCTTCTGCCAGGATCTTGTCATTGGCCGCGAACACATCATGCGTGCTGCCGATGAATCCATCCGATACGTCAAGAAGGTTACCTGCTGCATCCGTGAGACCGCCTGCTGAATTCGCCAGAGCTATACAGCTGTCCAGATCGCCGCCCAGGTCATCGATCCTTTTAGCCAGGTCTGCAAGCATCTGCTGCGGATCCAGCCCGCTCGCCTCTGCCACTGATGCCGCGTCAGATACATACCCGGTAATAGTCTCAACAAATGCCGCGTTCACTTCTTCCTGCACAGCAGTCTTTGCCTTGCCGGTTATCTTAGGTGCAACAGCATTTTTCTTTTCATTTTCATAGTATTTCAGCTTAGGATTGGTAAGGTCACCGTTCAGAAAGCTCAGCACACCGGCACTGAAATCTTCAGGCACTACGAGTGCGGCATAGTAATCGCCGGCGTAAACGCCGTTTATGGCCTCTTCATCGGTCTCTACGAAGACCCAGCCAATGTCATCGTTTGCTCCCAGTGCTTCAACGATCTTATCGCCCACATTTACAGTGATCCCGGCTGCTGTATTTCCCTTATCCATGTTTGCGACTGCAACAGAGATGCGGCCGGTTGCTTCTGATTCGTAAGGAGCCCAGTTCGAGAGTATGTTGAACCATGCATAGCAGCAAGGTACAAGACAAAGCCCCATTATCGTTATGATGGCAACCACGCTGCCTGTTATTTTCTTCAGATCATGTCTGATTATATTGAGGATGTTCTTCATTGTTCATCCTCGCTTTCCGGAGCTTTTCCGCGCCAGTGATTTATATAATGGGTCTGTATTTCCTCCTGCCTCTCCAGTATGCGGGTCTGCACCATCTCGCGCACCTGCTCAGTATCAGGCAGAAGCACTCCAAAGTCCGCCTCCCTGTCACTTACTTCTTCGAGAGTCTTGCGAATGGAGTCATCGATGTATTCCACGCTTATAAGGTAAATCGATATGACAAACATGCCGACCACCCACAGGATCATGAATACGACCCTGTCACTGTTGGTTATCAAACGTATCAGTATCATGAGGACAGTGAAAACGGCCAGGAATATAAGACCGATCCTGATCCTCTTCTTGTTGTTTTCATGCAGAGCCAGGCCACGGTCGAGCAGCCTGTTGTAAAGCTCTTCATAACGGATGTCCTGTCTGTTTTTGTCCATCACAGCACCTCCGTTTCTTCTATCTTCTCAGACACGAAGCGGTTCATGCCCAGGAAAGGCTTTCTTATGAGCAGTCCTATGGCAAGTCCCACTGCAGCAAAGATAAGCAGGTATGCAAGATAGCGCGCGAAGTCGTTCCTATATGTGCCGCAAAGCGCTTCTCTCATAGCATTGATGGCATGCGGGAACGGGAAGAACCTGTAGATCTTACCGAATACCGGCGGAAGAATCTCTATAGGATAAGATCCGCTCGACCCGGCTATCTGCAGCACCATGACCACGACTACAATCGCCTTGCCTACATCTCCGAATGAGATAGTAAGCGCATAAATGAGCAGCATGAATACAAAGCTGGTGACAGCTGCCGAGAACCACATCAGCCACGGATGTACCGGCTGGCAGTCAAGCAGGAAAATATCGCCCGCCACTATGACTGCCGCCTGCATCTGCCCGATGAGGAAGAACAGCAGGAAGCGCCCGAAAAATGCCTGAGCTTCAGTAGCGTCCGGGAATTTTTTTCTGTCTATATGTGTCTTCAGAATGGATACGAGTATAACGCCTCCTACCCAGATCGCAAGTACCGAATAGAAAGGAGCCATCGCAGCACCATATGAAGCAACCGAATAGACCTCTTCAACTTCTACGTCGACCAGATATGAGAAGAATTTCGCATAAGCTTCCGGATCACCGCCGAGCAGATCGATCAGGAGTGCAAGTCTGTCTCCCTCAGCGACCTCCTCCACCCTTTTGATAATGTCATCTATCTTATCGGCTGCTCCGCGGAACACCGTCTGCATCTGAAGCAGTGAATTGTCAAGCTCGCTCACGGTCATGTCCGCACTGTCGAGCACAGGTGACATACTGCTCAGCATTGACGACATGCTCTTCATCAGAGGCTCCATAAGATCTATCGTCCTGTCGATGGTGCTTATAAGTGAGTCCACAGCATCACTGAGCGAAGTCTGGCTCAGCTTTTTCAGCTCGTCCATTATGGCAGGGATCGCCGTCGGATTCGAAAACGCATTCGTCAGTGTATCTATGTCACTTATCATTGCGCTCAGAACTGCCCTGAGAGCCATGATCGAGGCTGAATCCTGAGATTCAGGGAACATCGCAAGCAGTCCTTCGAGATCGGACTTGAGCTTGTTTGCCAGCTCCCCGGCTTCTTCATTGAGAGCAGCTTTTTCCTCTTCTGACAAACCTCCCGCAGTGATCTTGCTGACGACCTCCTCGAGTGCAGCCCTTTCATTTTCTATACGTGTCTCCCTGTTGACAAGGATCTTCTTCAGGACCTCAAGTGTATTCCTTGCTTTCGCAAGATCCCTTTCAGCATCAGAAGCCGACTTGCCTGCTGAACTGCCGGCATTTGACAGCTTATTCTTTGCGTCTTTTATCCCGGAATGAATTCCGGCGCTCTTGCCCGTGAATGAGCTTATCGCGGAGTCATACGCTCTCAGAGTATCCCTGAGGTCTTTAAGCCTTGCAATAACATCGTCAGCTGTTTCACCCTCTGAGAGATCATCAGCGATCTCATTGGTCTCATCGAAGATAACGCCAAATACAGTCTCAAGATATGTCGTCTTTATGGACTGCTGGAGCGTTGTTGCCGCGGTCTCGGTTATCTTTGGCGCGATCGCATTCCTCTTTTGATTTTCGTAATATTTGAGCGGCGCCTTGTTATCTAACAGTGCCTGCTCGAAATGATACATATTATATGTAAAATTGTCCTCAAAAACGACCGCGGCGTAATATTTGCCTGACTTCACGCCCTCTATAGCCTCATCAACAGACTCCGGAAATTGCCAGCCAATCTTATCGCTTGTTTTCAGATCTTCGGACACTTCCTCGGCCATGTTGATGTGCGTCCCATCCACGAGATCGATGCCAGGGTCAAGTGATGCGACGGCTATCTGTATCTCTCCGGTATTTGCGTAAGGGTTGCCGTTGGCATAGATGTTGACCCATGCGTAAAGAGCCGGGAGTACGGAAATCGCCACTATAATAGCCAGCGCAAAAAAGCGCCGGCTTAAAGAACCGATGTCATTTCTAAAAATGGACAGTATCGTCCTCAATTCAGTTGTACCTCTCCATATTTTTTTATGCCGCAGTTTCCTGCGCTGCGCCATTTATCACAGATGATGTTTATGTTTAGATGCTTTTATACGGCTCATCGCCCTGGACAGCTCGGCACTGGCGAGTGCTACGTCTCTGTTGGTATTTGCCCTCTTCAGATCCTCTCTCGCCTTCTCCTCCGCTCGTCTCGCTCTTGCCTCATCGATTTCTTCCGGATGCTCCGCGGTATCAACGAGTATCATGACCTCATTGTTCTCCACTTTCAGGAGTCCGTCAGATACAACATATATCTGCTTGCCGGACATTCCGGATTCCTTTGCTGTTTCGCCAACCGGAACAAATTCAACGATGCCCGGCACTACAGCCATTATAAGGTTTGAATGGTGCGCCAAAATACCGATGCTGCCTTCCGTAGTCATGAGTGACACGGATTCGGCATCGCCTTCATATACCATATGTTCACTTGCCATGAAGTGCAATTTGAAGGTAGCCATTATCAAACCTCTATTATGTATTAAAGTGTTTTTGCTTTCGCAATTACATCGTCGATCGTACCGACGTTGAAGAATGCCTGCTCCGGATATGCATCCATTTCGCCGCTCACTATTGCTCCGAAGCCCTTGATGGTGTCTGCCAGCTGTACGTAGACGCCAGGCAGGCCGGTGAACTTCTCTGCTACATGTGTAGGCTGCGACAGGAATCTCTGGATCTTACGCGCTCTGTAGACTGTCAGCTTGTCTTCGTCTGAAAGCTCGTCCATACCGAGGATCGCGATGATATCCTGCAGCTCTGCATACTTCTGCAGTATCTCCTGAACCTTTCTTGCTACCTCGTAATGCTGTTCGCCTACGATGTCTGCCTCGAGGATACGGGATGTTGAGTTGAGCGGATCGACAGCCGGGTAGAGACCCATTTCCGCGATCTTACGCGAAAGTACTGTTGTAGCATCAAGGTGTGCGAATGTCGTTGCAGGAGCCGGGTCTGTGAGGTCGTCGGCCGGTACGTATACCGCCTGTACCGATGTGATGGATCCCGCCTTGGTGGATGTGATACGCTCCTGCAAAGCTCCCATCTCAGAAGCAAGTGTCGGCTGATAACCTACGGCAGATGGCATACGGCCGAGAAGTGTGGAAACTTCCGAACCCGCCTGTACAAATCTGAAAATATTGTCGATGAAGAGCAGCACATCCTTGTTCTGCTTGTCACGGAAATACTCAGCCATTGTGAGGCCGCTGAGACCGACTCTCATACGGACTCCCGGAGCCTCGTTCATCTGTCCGAAGACCATCGCGGTCTTGTCCATGACGCCTGCTTCCCTCATCTCCTTCCAGAGGTCGTTTCCTTCTCTGGAACGCTCACCTACACCGGTGAAGATGGAATATCCTCCGTGTTCCATGGCTACGTTGTGGATCAGCTCCTGTATGAGTACTGTTTTACCTACTCCGGCGCCGCCGAAGAGGCCGATCTTTCCGCCCTTTGAATAAGGCTCGAGAAGGTCGATGACCTTGATTCCTGTCTCAAGGATCTCAACTGACGGGCTTATCTCGTCGAAGCCCGGCGCCTTTCTGTGGATAGACATCTTCTCGACATCTTTTGGTATAGGTTCTCCGTCGTCGATAGGTTCGCCAAGCACGTTGAACATGCGGCCCAGAACCACGTCACCTACAGGTACTCTTATTGAGTCGCCCGTGGCAGTTACCTCCATGCCGCTGCTCATGCCCTCGGATCCCGAAAGCATGATGCATTTTACGGTGTTATTGCCGATGTGCTGTGCTACTTCCATGACGAGAGTCCTGCCGTTCAGCTCTACCGTAAGGGCTTCGTTGATCCTTGGCATCTGGCCTTCATCGAATTCTACGTTTATTACAGATCCCGAGACCTGCACTATACGTCCGGTCATTGTTTCTCTCCTCTATCCATTTTTGCTTCTTAGACTTCGCGCTCCGGATGAGATCTCTGTAATCTCCTGGGTTATCGCGTTTTGTCTAACGTGGTTGAATTCAAGTGTGAGCTGATCAAGCAGCTCACTCGCGTTCTCGTTCGCGGAGTCCATAGCCATCATCCTCGCGCTCTGTTCGGATGAATAGCTGTTGACCAGCGCCGAATATACATATCCTACAAGATACGACTGCATTATCCTCTCGAGCACGGTCTTTACATCAGGCTCGTACTCGAACACGGTCGATGCGTTAATATCTGTCTCTTTGCCCTCAGGAACGAAATCATCCCTGTCGAAAGGAATGAGTCTGTCGTGCATAGCGTTTCCGAAACTAAGACCGCCGGAAAACTCCGTGTAGCATACGTAAAGCCTGTCGAACAGTCCTTCATCAAAGTCGTCGAGGAGCTCGCGGGTTATATCTCTGGCCATCGCCAGGGATGGCTGGTTCATCGAATGTGTAAAGTCTTCGCAGATCTGTATTCCGTGAGTTCTGAAAAATCTCCAGCCAAAATCTCCGACGATATACAGCCTGTACTCATCACTTTTATCCATCAGCGCAAGTGCTTCCCTGATGACATTCTGGTTATAGGCGCCTGCAAGGCCCTTGTCTCCTGTAATGACCAGTATGCCGTTGCGGCCTCCGGTGACATTCTCGTCTACATCAGCATCATAGTACCTGCTGCTGATATCGCCTTCGATGGCGAACATCCTGCGGATCTCCTTTCTCAGAAGGTCGAAGTACGGCTTTGTCTCCTCAGCTTCCTTACGTGCGCGCCGCATTTTGGTAGAAGAGATCAGGTACATCGCGTTTGTGATCTTCTGAGTGTCACTGACGCTCTTTATTCGGTTTTTAATTTCCTTCGTAGATGGCATTTTTACGCCGCTTTATATTTTTCTTTATACTTCACAGAGATATCTAAAATCTCTTTCTTAAGATCGTCATCCATCTTGCCTGTCTGATCGATGCGGTCACAGATATCTCTGTGATCTGACTCGAACAATTCAATAAGGCCTTCGATGAATTTCGGCACTTCAGGCGCAGGGATACCCTGCATAGTATGAGCAAGCGCCATAATGAGTGTAATGACCTGCTCGTGTTGTGACTTCGGCTTGTATTGCTTCTGTCTGAGCATACGCATGAGGCCCTGGCCGTACTCAAGCTGAGATCTCGTCTGATCGTCGAGGTCTGAAGCGAACTGTGTGAACACTTCCATCTCGCGGTACTGAGCGAGATCGATCCTCAGCGTACCTGCAGATTTCTTCATGGCCTTCGTCTGGGCGTCTCCTCCTACACGGGATACTGAAAGACCTACATTTACGGCAGGTCTCTGACCCGAAAAGAAGAGGTCTGACTCAAGGAATATCTGGCCGTCTGTGATTGATATGATATTTGTAGGGATGTATGCAGATACATCGCCCGCCTGTGTCTCAACAATAGGCAGAGCTGTTATGGAGCCGCCGCCTATCTCGTCCGAAAGCCTTGCGGCTCTCTCGAGCAGTCTTGAATGCAGATAGAATACGTCGCCCGGATACGCCTCACGGCCCGGTGATCTGTCGAGCAGCAGTGAAAGCGCACGGTATGCTACGGCATGCTTTGAAAGGTCATCGTAAACGATGAGCACGTCCTTGCCCTGATGCATAAAATACTCACCCATAGCGCAACCGGCATATGGAGCTATGTACTGCAGCGGTGCAGGGTCACTTGCCGAAGCGGTCACTATGATAGTGTAGTCCATCGCGTCATGCTTCTTCAACGTCTGCTGTATCTGGACTACCGAAGAAGTCTTCTGTCCGATGGCTACGTAAATACAAATGCAGTCCTTGCCCTTCTGGTTGATGATAGCATCAACTGCGATAGCTGTCTTGCCCGTCTGTCTGTCGCCTATGATCAGCTCTCTCTGGCCTCTGCCGATAGGAAACATGGAGTCGATCGAGAAGATTCCCGTCTCGAGAGGCGTGTCTACAGGCTGTCTGTCGATGATAGGCGGAGCCTGAGCCTCTACAGGCATGTATCCTGATGCAGTGATCTCGCCCAGGCCGTCAACAGGTGAACCCAGCGAATCGACTACTCTGCCGAGGAAGCCTTCGCCAACAGGTGTTCCTGCTGTTTTGCCTGTCCTCTTTACCGAGGATCCCTGGGTAACGCTCTCATCACTGCTGAAAAGTACGCAGCCGATAGTGTCCCTGCGGATGTCCTGAACCATGCCCCTGACTCCGTCAGCGAACAGCAGGATCTCTCCGAATGTCGCATGTGGAAGACCGGCAACTGTCGCGATGCCGTCCCCGACTGTAATTACCTCTCCCACCTGTTCGGCCATAGCCTCCGGCGTCCATGTCTCGATGCTCTCCTTGAGCAGCGGGATAATATTGCCGTTGTTTGTAGGCACCTTTACGAGAGTATCTCTCAGCTGGCGGAATCTTCCACCGACCGACCAGTCATATATGTCGGAACCGACTTCAAGCCTGAAGCCTCCCGGGAACGCGTCGGATTTCTCCCATTTCAGAGGGACTTCTGCGCCGTATTTTTTCTTTAAAAACTGTCCGAATCTCGCCTTCTGTGATTCGCTCGGTTCTGCAGCCGAGTAAATTACTGCGGTGAGGATCATTTCTTCGTTACTCATTATTCTGCCTCCTCCGCAGCATCAAGGAACTGATCGAAAGCATCTGAAGCAGTCTGCTCGAGAGTAAGTTTTTCCATGGCGTCGGTGACCATTCCTGTGATCTCCTTCTGCGCGGATTCTATTATCTCGTTCTTCTCTCTTTCGGCTTCGCCGCGGGCATTCGAAATGATCTTCTCAGCCTCACCGCGTGCCGCTGCAAGTCTGCGCTCTCTTTCAGCCTCGATCTCCTTGCTCAGCCTGCTCTTCTCGGCTCTGATTTCCTCGTCGAATTCTTTCTCCTTCTTCTCATATGAAGCCTTGCTGTTCTCGGCATCAGCCAGAGCCTGCTCTGCCCTGCTGTCCATGTCAGCATAATGAGCCTCTCTGCCTTCCATGAAATCCTTCACAGGCTTGTAGAGAAGTATATAAAGAGCTCCGAAAAGTATGGTGAAATTGAACAGGTGCAGCAGTATTTGCTGCCAATCTATATTAAGTGGTACTCCTGTCATCTGATTACTCCCTGTCTGTCAAATGTACCGGTCTGCTGATGCATCGTTAAAGAACGAATATGATCAGAATAACCGTGAGCAGTGCATAGATGACTACTGTCTCGATAAATACGAGTCCGAGCATGAAGCTTGTACGGATCTTACCATCAGCCTCAGGCTGTCTTGAAATACCTTCGGAAGTCTTAGCACCGAAAATACCCATGCCGATCGCGCCTCCGCAGGCAGCAAGACCGATTGCGATTCCTGCAGCTATGGCCTTGAGGCCTGTAGTAGTGGCAGCAGCAGCAGCGGCTGCTTCTCCGGCAGCTGCTGTATCACCGGTGTCAGCAAATACTGCGACAGACAGAATCGTCATCATTGCAGCAGCGACCATTGCGAGAACGATCGCGATTCTTCTCAGTTTCTTTGCATTGAGGTTAAGCATTTTAGTCTCTCCTTTTAGTTATATTGATGCGGCGCGTTTTAAGCGCTCTCTTTGACAACAGTTACGCGTTTTTTGCCGCGCCTCTTCTTTTCTTTTGGCGGTTTCACTACTTTTTCTGAAACTTCTCCGTAGAAGAGTGAGGTCAGCATGGTAAGTACGTATGCCTGGATCAGTGCGTGGAGCAGTGTGAACAGCACTCCTACTATGACCGGTACAACGTAGCTCATTGCTGTGTAGTAGTAAACAAGCTCTGTGACCAGGGCTCCCGAGATCAGGGCTCCGAAAAGTCGGAAGCTGAGTGAAAGCGGAAGCGAGAAGTCTTTCAAAGTCTTGCCGATGCCCTTGACTCCGTTGCCGACGATTCCTCCTGACATGATCACAAGATATGACAGGCAGCCCATCATGATGGCCCCGTTTACATCAGCCATCGGCGCCGGAAGGGATATCGGGTGGCCTCCCGTGGTCATCACCTGAACACCCAGGAGCTCAAACAGCGTGCCTGTAAAGATGTATGAACCGGCCGCAAATATGTATGCTCCCAGAAAACCGTTGATGTGCGAGTTGCCCTTTGCCATCCCATCAAAAATGCCTACTACGGTCTCAAGCACGAGCTGGAACTTGCCCGGCACAAGCTTGAAACGCGGTATAACGAATATCCTGCAGATGAGTGCGAAGATGATCATGATTCCCGACACTACGAAGCCTGATATCAATGCCGGATTTACATCCTTGAGTCCAAGGAGACTTACCTTGTTGACATCGTGCATGACGGCATCACGCATTACGGTCTGAATGCTTTCTTCTTCACCGCCCCCGCCGCCGGTAAGGATGGATCCTATCATGAATACCAGCGCGATGGCCGAGAAGATCAATATTGCTTTTTTACGCTCTTGTTTGGTCATAAGCGTATACTCCTTTAAAACATACTGTCTGATTGAGCTGCCGGATTGCATGCAGATGCGGACTGAATTTTGCCGCATCCGGCCCTAACCGTAACAGCGGGACAGCAACTTTCCTAACTGAGTTATTTTACCACTTTGAGAACAGCTTTCAACCCCTGTAAAGAAAAAGACCTTGTCCGCCGGCAAGGTCTCTGTATCATTCATCGTAATGAAACGTGCTGTATTGTTCATTTACATCGCCCTTCACTTTCACCATAATCACCCATGTCTGTGTTGCAGATGAGGTATGCTGAGCACCGGGATGTGATGTGTTTTCTACCTGATATGCGCAAGTTCATCTTCCGCAGCAGTTCGTATCGCCTCCATCACTGAAAGCTGTTTTTCTACACTTTCAGCGTTATCACGTACCTGTATGTCCGCATTACCTGCCTCATCAAACCTGATCATAGCGCTGGACACAGGAACAGGTTCAATAAAAAAGAACGCTCCCACGCCTGCAATTATGATTCCCTCAGGGTGTCTGCATACATAACTTTTCAGCTTCCCCGGCTGTGAAAAAGACCTCACATGGCGAAGCTGTCCCGCGGCATCCGTAAATGCCTGTTTCACATCAGGGTCGTCTACAAGAAGAGCTCCTTCAATAACATGTCCGTTTATCCTAATAACTTTCATTTTTTCTTGATGACTCTTGATAACTATTATAGATCCGTTTACCGCTAAACTGTACACATGCTCAGGAAGAGACATGCTTCCCTGAGCGTTTTCACCGAGATAATAGCAAAACATTTAGTTGTATTCAATGCATTACATTTAGTTTTTCAAGCTTGCGCATTGTAAACCTAATGTGCCACTTTGAATTATCATTTATACAGATAAAGATAACAAGCATCAGGGAATACACTATGAGAAAAAGGGACGACGACAACACGTACAATATCGGGTCAAACATCCGCACTGCACGAATGCGGGCCAATCTGACGCAGGAAAAAATGTCGGAAATGATCGGTGTGACCCCTCAGTATTTATCTGATCTTGAGAGAGGGCTTGTCGGCACCTCTATACCTACGCTTATAAGAATCTGCACCGAGCTTAACGTGAGCTCAGACTTCATACTGTTTGGGAGCAGCAGCGATTCAGATTCCGCCAATTCAACACTTATCGAAAAGATACAGCGCCTGCCGAAGCACAAAGCAGATGTAGTAGAAAGATATATTGATTTTATATTCGAAATAATGGATATGGATCCGAATCAACGTACTAACAAGTAAAATCAGGGGGCGGTTCGAAAGCGAAAGCGAACCGCCTTCTTTTTTTGCTTATACGCGCCGGCAGGTCCGGGGGCGGGAACTCCGCAGAAAGTGCAGAAGCACACCGCAGCAGCGTTTCGACAGCGAAACGAACTCCGGAAACTGGAGCTCCCGACGCCTGCACGGGAGCGGAATTTCCGGAGGCGCGTGGAGAAACGATGATGCGGCTTGTGCTTCGTGCTTTTGAGGACTCCCGCCCCCGGACCTGCCGGCGCGATAAAAACAAAAAGGACGGTGCTTTTGCACCGTCCTTACCGTGTTACTTTATTACACGAGCTCGAGGAATACTACCTCAGCGTTATCTCCCTGCCTAGGTCCCAGCTTGAGGATACGTGTGTATCCGCCATTTCTGTTCTCATAGCCCGGAGCGATCTCATCGAAGAGTTTAGTCACAACATCTTCATCAAACAGATACTCGAGGCACTGTCTTCTTGCGTGAAGGTCGCCCTTCTTTGCGATAGTGATCAGCTTCTCAGCCTGACGGCCTGCTTCCTTAGCTCTCATATCTGTTGTTGTGATTCTGCCTTCTCTGAAAAGATCGGTTACCAGGTTTCTCAGCATGGATTTTCTGTGTGCAGAATTTCTGCCCAGCTTCTTATAACCTTTCATTGATGGCTCCTTTCAAATTACTCTTCTTCGCTCGGCTTGAGTGAAAGCCCCAGCTCAGCGAGTTTGTTTTTAACTTCTACCAGCGACTTCATTCCGAGGTTTCTGACCTTCATCATGTCTTCCTCTGTCTTCTGTGTGAGCTCCTCTACAGTGTTGATGGATGCTCTCTTGAGGCAGTTGAAGGAACGAACGGACAGCTCAAGTTCTTCGATCGCCATGACGAGCGCCTTCTCCTTGCGGTCCTCGTCCTTTTCGATCATGAACTTCATGTCGCTGACTTCAGCACCAAGTCCGATGAACAGATCGAGGTGCTCCTGGATGATCTTGGCTCCGATCGAAACGCCTTCTTCAGGTGCGATCGAACCATCTGTCCATATCTCCAGTACGAGTCTGTCATAGTCTGTTTTCTGACCGACTCTTGTGTTTTCAACCGTAAAGTTGACCTTTATGACCGGTGTGAAGATCGAGTCAACAGGGATCACCGCGATCGGTGTCTCAGGAGTCTTGTTCTCTTCTGCAGGAACATAACCCTTGCCTGTTGCGATGTTCATCTCCATTACCAGTGTGGCATTATCTGCCAATGTGGCTATGTGGAGGTCAGGATTGTAGATCTCAGTATCTGAATCTACGAGGATGTCTCTGGCCGTGACTTCGCACGGACCCACGGCATTGATGATCGCTCTTCTGTCATCATCCCCGTCAACTCTGACTGCAAGTCTCTTAAGGTTGAGGATGATTTCAGTAACGTCTTCCTTAACGCCAGGGATCGTTGAGAACTCGTGGAGAATCCCGTCGATCTTTACGCTTGTGATGGCTGCGCCAGGAAGTGAGCTAAGCAGAACTCTTCTCATGCAGTTGCCGAGAGTTGTGCCATATCCTCTTTCAAGAGGTTCGATCACGAACTTGCCATAACGACCGTTTTCATCAACTTCTTTGGTAATAGTTGGTTTAATAATCTCGATCATAATCTTCCCCCCTGGATATTCAATTATAACGACTGCTTTCGCCGGATCATCCGGCATCAAGCTACTATCTTGAATAGAACTCTACGATGTAGTGCTCTTCGATAGGAAGGTCAACGTCTGCTCTCTCCGGAGTTCTGACGATTTTTCCCTCGAACTTATCAAGATCAAGGTCGATCCAGGCAGGTGTAGTGATGATCATCTCCTTAAGCTCATTGAATTTAGGGGATGACTGCGACTTAGCCTTTACGGATACAACATCACCAGCCTTGAGCTCCATTGATGGAATGTCTGCCTTCTTGCCGTTTACCAGGAAGTGACCGTGGTTAACGAGCTGACGGGCTTCTCTTCTTGTTGCTGCGAATCCCATTCTGAATACAACATTGTCCAGTCTGCTCTCGAGCATGATGAGGAGGTTCTCACCGGCTCCGCCTTTTCTCTTCGAAGCCTTGTCGAACAGGTTGCGGAACTGAGTTTCGCTGAGTCCGTAAGTGAATCTTACTTTCTGCTTCTCATTCAGCTGGATACCGTATTCGCTCTTTTTACGGCGTCTTACTGCGCCATGTCTTTTGGATTTTTTATTAACACCCAGGTACTGTGGCTCGATACCAAGAGCTCTTGCTCTCTTCAGTACAGGTCCTCTATCTCTTGACATATATTTCTGCTCCTCCTTCCCGATTAGACTCTTCTCTTCTTAGGCGGTCTGCAACCATTGTGAGGAATCGGTGTGATGTCCTTGATCATGGTTACCTTGAGTCCTGCAGTCTCGAGTGCTCTTACTGCGGAATCTCTGCCCGAGCCAGGTCCCTTTACGTAGACTTCTACTGTCTTGAGACCGTGTTCCATAGCCGCCTTAGCTGCTACTGTAGCTGCCTCTGCTGCTGCGAACGGAGTGCTCTTACGGGAGCCTCTGAATCCGTTTGAACCAGCGCTGGACCAGCTGAGTGCGTTACCGTCCATGTCGGTCAGTGTGATCAGCGTATTGTTGAAGGTGGACTGGATATGAGCCTGGCCACGTTCAACGTTCTTACGTTCTCTTTTCTTTTTACGTACTGTCTTCTTAACAGCTGCCATAACTTATACCTCCTTCCCCTTATCTCTTCTTTCCGGCAAGACGCTTCGGGCCCTTACGTGTCCTTGCGTTTGTCTTTGTCTTCTGACCCCTTACAGGGAGTCCTCTTCTGTGTCTGATACCTCTGTAAGATCCGATCTCCATGAGTCTCTTGATGTTGAGCGAAACTTCTCTTCTGAGGTCACCCTCTACCATGTAGTCAGCATCGATGACTCTTCTGATCTTACCGGCGTCTTCTTCTGTCAGATCTCTGACTCTGATGTCTGGATCAACTCCCGCTTTAGCGAGAATCTCTCTGGATGTTGCGAGACCGATTCCATAGATATATGTAAGACCGTATTCGATCCTCTTATCTCTTGGCAGGTCTACTCCGGCAATTCTTGCCATGTTTTTTCCTCCTTTCCCATCTTCCGTCACCTTGTCCGGGGGTGATATAGACGGGTGTTCCAAGTTTTTTAAAGCGTTCTGATCCGGGAACCCGGTACTCCCGGCGCTTAACAGCATTATTCGTTGGCGATAAGGAATCCACCACTTCGTGGTCCCCCTTGTCGCTAGCGTGCGAATACCCAAGGCATAATACTCCCTTGGGTTACACGCGAACGATTTATAATAGCATTTTTGAAATGTTTTTTATTGTTCTTTTTTATATACGAATTGTATATCAGCAAAGAGATTTTTCGTTATGCGAGGCGCGCGAGAAAAGTCTGAAGGCGCATACTAGGTATGTAACTGAAGACTTTTCGATGCAGCAACGACGCAGATCGGAAAATGTCGAAGCTGATTAGCCCTGGCGCTGTTTATGCTTAGGGTTCTCACAGATAACCATTACGCGACCATGTCTCTTGATGATCTTGCACTTGTCGCACATAGGCTTTACTGATGCTCTTACCTTCATGATTATTTTTCCCTCCATGTTATTCTTCCGCGAGTCAGATCATAAGGCGACAGTTCGACCTTAACTCTGTCACCCGGCAGAATACGGATGTAGTTCATTCTTATCTTGCCGGAGATATGAGCGAGTATTTCGAAGTCGTTATCCAGCCTCACCTTGAACATTGCGTTCGGCTGCGCATCGATAACGGTGCCCATTGCCTCTATAGTGTTGCTTTTTGCCATTACGTCCCTCCTATTGCAGAGTTAAGATCTCAGGTTCTCCGTCGGTAACCAATATAGTGTTTTCATAGTGGGCAGACTTTTTGCCGTCCACCATCACTACTGTCCAGTCGTTTCCCAGAACCCTTACTTCGTAACTGCCGAGAGCTATCATCGGCTCGATTGCGAGAGTCATTCCTCTCTCTATCTTTGCCCCCTTGCCCGGCTTTCCGTAGTTAGGGATGTATGGGTCTTCGTGAAGCTTGGTTCCGGTTCCGTGTCCGGTGTAATCCCTTATGACACCCATCCCGAAGCTTTCGGCATACTTCTGGACCGCATGCCCGATGTCTCCTATTCTGTAGCCAACCATGGCGTACTTGATGCCTTCGAAAAAGCTCTGTCTGGTGACATCTATGAGTTTCTGATCTTCAGCGCTTATCTTGCCTACCGGATATGTGCGCGCTGCATCGCTGTTATAGCCCCTGCAGGTTGCGCCTACATCCACGCTTACGATATCGCCTTCCTTGAGTATTCTTGATGCGTTTGGTATGCCGTGGATCACCTCATCGTTGACAGACACGCAGGCTGCGGCGGGGAACCCGCCATAGCCTTTGAATGTCGGTGTCATGCCGTGTCCGGTGATCCTCTTCTCAACGAAGTCGTTTACATCCATCGTTGAGATCCCCGGTCTGATGTAATCCGCAAGATCGTGAAGCAGTTCTGCCGTGACCTTGCAAGGTTCTCTCATGAGTTCAATCTCGCGTTTAGACTTGATTATTATCATGTCCTGATTACTCTCCGATCTCCGCAACTATTTCTGCGAATACCTCTTCAGCATTCTTCTCTGCGTTGAAGTTCCTGAGAGTTCCCGCTTTCTTGTAATAGTCGATCAGTGGAGCTGTTGACTCTTCGTAAACTTCGATCCTCTTCTCGGCAGTTTCTCTCGTATCATCCTTGCGCTGTACAAGCTCGCCGCCGCACTTGTCGCAAACTCCCTCTGCCTTAGGCGGGAAGTTCTTGATGTGATAGCTTGCGCCGCATATCTTGCACAGTCTTCTGCCGGTCAGTCTCTCCATGAGAGTATCGTAACCGACTTCGAAGTTGATTACTGCGTCGAGTTTCTGGCCGTTCTTCTCGAGCATCTTGTCGAATGCCTCAGCCTGAGCAATCGTTCTCGGGAAGCCGTCGAGCAGATATCCGTTAGCACAGTCGTCCTGCAGCAGCCTGTCGGCAACGAGGTCGACTACCAGCTCGTCAGGTACGAGTCTTCCGGAGTTTGTATACTCCTGAGCTTTCTTTCCGAGTTCGGTACCTTCCTTGATGTTCTTGCGGAAGATGTCTCCCGTAGAAATCTGTGGAACACCGTACTTCTCAACCAATCTTACTGCCTGAGTGCCTTTGCCTGCACCCGGAGGTCCCAGTAATACTGCTCTCATATCTTCCTCCTGTTGTTACTTACTTAAGGAATCCCTGATAATTTCTCATCAGCATCTGATTTTCGAGCTGCTGTACTATGTCAAGCGCAACTCCTACCAGGATCAGCAATGATGTTCCGCCGAAGCTGAAGTTGAACGGTGTGAACACGCTTACGATCGTCGGGATAGTTGCGACTGCCGCCAGGAAGAGTCCTCCTGCGAAGCACAGTCTGCTCATGATCTTAGACAGATATTCTACGGTAGCGACTCCCGGTCTGATACCAGGAATGAATCCGCCGTTCTGTCTCATGTTATCGGCAACGTCTGTCGGGTTGAACATAATAGCCGTGTAGAAATATGTGAAGAACATTGTAAGTACAATATTCAGTCCGGCATATACCCACACTCCCGGGTTACCCGAAGGCGACAGATACTTCGTTACGAAATCCGTGAATCCGGAGTTCGGGAAGAAGTATGTGATTGTCAGCGGGAACTGAAGCAGCGAGATCGAGAAGATGATAGGGATAACGCCTGCCTGATTCACCTTCATAGGAATGTGAGTCGACTGGCCTCCGTACATCTTACGTCCGACAACACGCTTCGCATACTGTACCGGGATCTTTCTGACTCCCTCCTGCATCATGATGATGACCATTGTGATCAGCACCGCTACAATGAGGAGCGCTATGACTGCAACTACCGATACTGCTCCGTCTTTGACCTGGGCAACAACGCCTCTGACAGCAGACGGAAGTCTGGCAACGATACCGCCGAAGATCAGCATCGAGATACCGTTTCCGATTCCATACTCATTGATCTGCTCACCGAGCCACATCAGGAATGCTGTACCGGCGGTCAGAACGATGATGATGGTGATCATGTTGAATGCACTCGTGTCAATGATCGCTCTTCTGAAGAGACCGACCGTAAGACCTATCGCCTGGATAAGTCCGAGTACTACAGTCATATACCTTGTGATCGTGGCCATTTTCTTACGGCCTTCAGTTCCTTCCTTGGCAAGTCGCTCAAAGTACGGGAACGCGATCGTCAGCAGCTGCACGATAATCGATGCAGTAATGTATGGGGTGATACTCAGTGCAAATATCGTGAAGTTGCTGAATGCACCACCCGAGAACAGGTCGAAGAGATCGAGAAGTCCCGTCTCTCCCGAAAACATCTGCGCAAGATACTCTCTGTCGATACCTGGAACCGGAATGTTGGATCCGATCCTGAATACCAGCAGCATCAGAAGCGTGAAGATTATCTTGGATCTAATCTCCGGTATTTTCCATGCTTTAGAGAATGTCTTCACAAGTTCCATTAGATGACCTCTGCCTTTCCGCCTGCCTTTTCGATCTTTTCGACAGCGCTCTTGCTGAACTTCTCAGCCTTTACAGTGAGCTTCTTTGTGAGCTCGCCATTGCCGAGGACCTTAAGTCCGTCCAGCTGCTTTCCGACAAGACCTGCTGCGAGCAGCATGCCCAGATCTACCTCTGTACCGTCTTCGAATCTGTTGAGATCCTTAACGTTGACTTCGGCATATTCCTTAGCCCATTTGTTGTTGAAGCCTCTCTTAGGGAGTCTTCTGTAGAGTGGCATCTGGCCACCCTCGAAGCCGAGTCTGACTCCGCCGCCGCTTCTGGAGTTCTGACCGTTCATACCTCTGCCGGCAGTTGTTCCCTGACCGGTACCCTGGCCGCGGCCGATTCTCTTAGGAGCTTTTGTGGAGCCTTCCGGCTTTTTAAGTTCATGAATTCTCATGGCCTTTGCCCTCCTTACAGTTCTTCTACTTTGAGCAGGAAGGAGACTTTGTTGATTGCTCCTCTTGTTGCCGGAGTATCCTCAAGCTCTACCGAGTGATTGAGCTTTCTCAGACCGAGTGCCTCAACTGTCTTCTTCTGCCTAGGCTGACAAGCGATAGGGCTCTTAACCAATGTGATTCTAAGTTTTGCCATTTCCCTTGCCTCCTATCCGATGATTTCTTCCGGTGTCTTACCACGGCGCTTAGCAACTTCCTCAACGGTTGTCAGGTTCTTAAGACCTTCCATTGTTGCTCTTGCCATGTTGCCGGTATTGCTTGTTCCGAGCGACTTAGCTCTTACGTCCTTGATTCCTGCTGCTTCGAGCACTGTACGTACGGATGAACCCGCGATAACGCCTGTACCCTTTGCGGAAGGCATGATGAGGACCTTGCCCGCTCCGAACTCACCAACAGTCTCATGAGGAACTGTAGTTCCTACTGTCGGTACATATATCATTTTCTTCTTAGCATCTTCTGTAGCTTTTCTTACAGCTTCAGGGATCTCGATAGCTTTGCCGAGACCCATGCCTACGTGGCCTTCGCCGTCGCCGACAACTACTGTGACGGAGAATCTCATGTTTCTTCCGCCCTTAACTGTCTTAGCAACACGTCTGATGTCCACGATCTCTTCCGTAAGCTCCAGCTTGGATGCGTCTACTTTAGTCTGCATTTACGTATCCTCCCTTAGAAATCCAATCCGGCTTCACGTGCAGCATCAGCGAGTTCCTTGACTCTGCCGTGGAAGAGATATCCGCCTCTGTCGAAGCATACTTCCTTGATGCC
>JBGUKU010000102.1:0-2064 GCA_045114615.1 Anaerovoracaceae bacterium | reverse complement strand
TACATCGCTTCTCAGCAATGAGGAGCGATTTTTTATTTCAGATGAACAATGTCAAGGAGGTCTTTCTATGCCAAACCCTACGAGAATCAGCTTACCGAGGGTAAACTACAACTTCGATGCTAAGGCTTGTGTTCCGGTTCTTACCGTCATGCTCAACAAGGTCGAAAAGGATTATTCCACTGTCGATGAACTGTGTGACCACGATGAACTGTCGAAGTTCACCCGTGATGAGATCAAAAATGCTGTATCTGAGCTGAACGGCAGAAAGTTTCTCCTTAAAGTGGATAAGCCGTATGGCTGCGTTTATGCGGTAAATAAGCTGTACATAGCAAACATGGAATTTGTGTACGGCAGATGAGCTGAGGGAGGAATGGAAATGGACAAGCGTAACAGGAAAAAGAAAACCGTGGACGATACCGTCTGCGAGATACATAAATTCAGCGGTTATGCCGTTCTGAGCAACTGCTTCGTGCGGTCTACCAAACTCGGCTGTCCTGCTATCGGTCTGCTCGGCAGAGTTATGGACTTGCCTCCGACATGGAACTTTTCTAAGGCAGGGCTTATCGCACTATGCCCTGATGGAGAAACGGCTATCGACAGCGCCTTGAAAAACCTGAAAGAATGTGGCTACCTTGAAATAGAAGTAAAGATGCCGAATGAGAACCCGACAGGCAGGATTCAGACGGTCTACAAGTTTTATGAGTATTCAGCGAAGGATACCTCTATCCCTCAGTACGACTATGAGCTTGAAACCTTTACGGTGGATAACGCTGTGCTAAACCGTGTCAAGAAAGTCGGTAACTTCACCATGATCAGCAGCAAGCTCCTGCGGAACAAGGAAATTCCCAATAAGCTCCTCGGCTTTCTTCTCAAAGTGCTTTCTCTGCCTGACTACTGGAATTTCTCCATGTCGGGACTGAAAGCAATATGCAAAGAGGGCAAGACTGCGGTTCATAACGCTGTGAACAAGCTCATTGATATGGGATACCTTGTTCGCACTCAGCTTCTCTCTAATGAGAGTATTCATAACTGCTTTGAGTATGTATACAGCTTTTTCGATGTTCCTGTCAGCAAGGAAGAAGCTGATGAGCTTGATGCAGAGACCAGACGTAAGGCGATCACGATCCGTGAAGGCGGACGGGCGAAAGCTGCTGTTTCTTCTTCAGGTGAAAAACAGAGGGTGGAAAACCCGTATCCGGACAATCCGCCTGCTGAAAGTCCGCTATCTGAAAATCAGGGACAATATAATACTTACAATTCAATACAAAAACATTCATTACTGAGTGATAAATCCTCTATCATTCCTGCGGCAACAAAGTCAATTTTCAACATTCCGAATGTTGAAAAGCTGAATGACGAATATAACGCAGAAGAAGTTGAGTATTACACGGAAGTCGTAAAACATAACATCAGCTATGGCTATCTCGGAGACTGGCTGACAGAGGACAGACACGATGGATACAAAGAAGCGGATAATATTGTCGGATTTATCGTAAATGAGATCTGCTCTACTGCGCCGTACACAACGCTCAGAGGGCAGGCTTTCCCAAGAGCCGTGATACAGTCCAAGATGCTGCAAGCCGACATCAACATGGTGCAGAATGTCCTGCTGAAAATGGCTCAGGTCGATAATATCAAGGATTTCCGCAGATATTTCATCAGTTCCCTCTACAACGAGGTTCTGACATATCACTTCAACGAAGGCTGCGAAAGCCGATGGGCTGTTCAGGCTGTGGCAAGAGATTTCGGCTACGCTGTCTGACCATGAATACAGGAGGTGGTGCGTATGATTGCATCAGAAATAACGATCATCGCTGAGATATTCCCCAGGTTTACGGGCAGAGATGTACCGATCAGCGAGATCGCTAAGGCTACCGGGAAAAGTGAGCGATTTCTCAAGCGTGTTCTTCGTGAGGATATTATGCATTTCGGAGTCGCTGTAAAATCCGATAAGGGTAATCAGTATCGTTATTTATGCCCTGACAAGCTCGTTTGGGAGACATTCGGCTATTTTGCCCCTATGCCTGAAAAGTCTGTGGACGTAGAAAAGGCAGTAAACGACCT
>JBGUKU010000101.1:0-119003 GCA_045114615.1 Anaerovoracaceae bacterium | reverse complement strand
GTCTTCCTTTGCAGGCTTCAGCATTGCTCTTGTAAGTATGAAGCTGTCCTTGAGTTTTTCGTAATCTTCCCAGCTCGGGAATCTCTCCTGCTGTATCCTCGTCATGTACAGTATGTCGAGCTCAGGTATCGCGTCTTCAAGGCTTTCCACCTCTCTCCAGTCGACACCTTCGTTATTGAGCCTGTCTCTGATGTAGCTCGGTATCCTCAGCTCTTCAGGAGCAATCATTACGAATCTGACGCCTTCGTATCTCAGCAGCGCGTCGATAAGGGAGTGTACTGTTCTGCCGTACTTGAGGTCTCCGCAGAGGCCGACTGTGAAGTTGCCGATCTCGCCCTTCTTGCGGTGGATCGTCATGAGGTCGGTCAGTGTCTGTGTCGGATGGAAGTGTCCGCCGTCTCCTGCGTTAATGATAGGGACCCTGGATTTTGCAGCACCCACGACAGGTGCGCCTTCCTTAGGATGTCTCATCGCGATGATATCTGCATAGCAGCCCGCCATGATGATCGTATCAGCCACGGTCTCACCCTTCGCTGAAGAGCTTGACTGTGCCTGGTCGAATCCAAGCACGTTGCCGCCAAGCTCCATCATGGCTGCTGTGAATGACAGTCTCGTTCTGGTGCTCGGCTCAAAGAACAGTGTAGCGAGCTTTTTGTGCGCGCAGCTGTCCCAGTACTTTTCAGGATGCGCGATGATATCGTCTGCGGTCTCCATCAGATGCTCAATATCTTCTACGCTCAGATCGGTAATGTTGATCAGATGCTTTACTTCTCCCATGTGGTCCCCTTTCTGTTAATTTACGAATATCTCTTCCACTCAAGACCGAGCCCGTTGGCTACGATCGTGATGAAATCCTGTACGTTTGTTACTATGGTGGTCGCAGCGAGACTTCCTCTGTCGAGGAGCTTGTTTACTACGAACTCGTCGGCATCTACTGTGTAAAGGAATACCGGTCTTATAGTGCCGTCCTCGAGCACTCTGAACGATGGTGTCATGTTACCTGTTGCAATGGTGTGGAGCATCGTTGCGAGGCAGATGACAGTTGTCGCCTTCTTCACGGTCTGTCTCATGACGTTCTGTCCCTCATATACGTCTGCGATGACTTCAGGAATAGGACCGTCGTCTCTGATAGAGCCTGTGAGAATGATCGGTACTTCGTTCTTTACGCAGCTGTATATGATACCGTTGTCGATACCGTAGTCCTCGATGAACTGAGGTATGGAACCGCTCCTGCGGACCTTGTTGTCAACATCGAGGTGATTGTAGTGACCGTTCGGCTGCGACTTCTGTGTATATATGTCCTGACCGAGAGCCGTATTGAGCAGGGCTCCCTCAAGATCGTGGGTAGCGAGCGCGTTGCCGGCGAGCAATGCGTCTACATAGCCGTTCTCTACCAGCGCCTGCATGCATGCTCTCGCATCATGGTCGAAGGCGAATGCCGGTCCCATGACCCATACGATGTTTCCGTTCTCTCTTTCATAATTCAGAAGGTCGAACAATCTGTCATAATCGCGGGCATAAGAAGTCTCTCTGCTCCTTCCCTGCCTGAAAACAAACTGATCTTCAAGCGCAGTCTCTTCGTCCTCAAAACCCCTGGTGTGGACAAAGATACCTTCGCGTCCGTTCTCACTTCTTCCAAGCGCCACCAGATCACCTTTACGGATGTTGCGGTTTTCAACTACGTCGAGCCGGCCGTCAGGTCTGAGCACCACGCTCGAGTCCATCCTGCTCTCCTCAGCGAGCTTCCACTCTCCGCTCACCTTAAAATACTCAGGAAACATCGATGTGCTGTGGAAGTACTCCGGCGCAACTCCGTCCCTGTCTGCTGCTTCGAACCTGCAGTCAGGTGCGTCTGCGAGCTTTGGTGAGGTGAAATCCGGTGCCTTGTATTCAGGTATTTTGAATTCCATATTCCTTTTTTCTCCCTTGATGATTTGTATATTATTATGCGAGCGTCGCAACAACGACCGCCTTTATCGTATGGAGCCTGTTTTCGGCTTCATCGAATACTACCGAGTTCCTGCCCGAGAAGACTTCATCCGTTACCTCTCTGATATCATAGCCGAGTTTTAGTTGTTCCGCAGCCATAGTAGTTTTGAAATCGTGGAACGAAGGCAGGCAGTGCATGAATATGTACTCAGGATTTTCGGTCTTTGCCACAAGTTCTTCCGTCACCTTGAAAGGCGTCAGCAGTCTGACTCTTTCAGGGATCTGATCCTCTTCGCCCATCGAAGCCCATATGTCAGTATAAATGACATCTGCTCCCTTCAGCGACGCGTCATCGCTGGTGACTGTGATAGAAGCTCCGGTCTCAGCAGCTACTGCATTTGCGCGTGCCAGTACATCAGGGTCGACCCCTTTGCAGAGCTCATCAGGTCCGTAAGCGACAAAATCCATACCCATCTTTGCGCATCCGTACATCCATGCGTAAGACATGTTGTTTCTGACGTCGCCGACGAATACCACCTTGACCTTATTGAGCGGCTTGGCAATGTGCTCCTCTATTGTGAGAAGGTCTGCGAGTATCTGCGTAGGATGGTCGATGTCGGTGAGTCCGTTCCATACCGGCACTCCTGATTCGGCAGCGAGCTCTTCAACTACAGACTGCTCGTATCCTCTGTATTCTATTCCGTCAAATATGCGTCCGAGCACCTTTGCGGTGTCGGCAATGCTTTCCTTTTTGCCCATCTGTGAGCTCTTGCTGTCGAGGAATGTTACTCCGGCCCCCTCATCCATTGCTGCGACCTCAAATGAGCATCTGGTTCTTGTCGAAGTCTTTTCAAACAGCAGGACTATGTTTTTCCCTTCAAGCGATCTCTCTTTTATTCCAAGGCGTTTTTTTGCCTTAAGATCGTGTGCGAGATCGAGCAGATATCTGATTTCTGCCGGTGTGAAATCCATCAGTGTCAGAAAACTTCTTCCTTTAAGATTAACTCCCATTTTACCCTCCTATATGTCATCTCTGTTGACCGGGCAGGACATGCATCTCGGGCCGCCTCTTCCCCTGGAAAGCTCCGAGCTTGGCATTGTCAGAACGTCTATGCCGTTTTTGTCAAGCAGATCGTTTGTAACGTAGTTTCTTTCGTATGTGATCACCTTGCCCGGCGCAATGCAGAGAGTGTTGGATCCGTCATTCCATTGCTCTCTCTGCGCTGCCATGGCGTCATCGCCTCCGCAGCGTATGAGCTTTACAGCCGGAAGGCCAAGCTCACTTGCCAGAATGGAAGCAAGGTCGTCAGTCATCGAATCAAGGTGTATATCTCCCCCGGCTCCGAGGCTGAGCTCGTAAAGCTGGAGAGGTCCTTCTATCTCAGGGTGGATCGAGAATTTGTCGTAATCCACCATCGTAAATACTGTATCGAGGTGCATGAATGCTCTCTTTTTAGGGATGTTGAACACAAGTACCTTCCTAAAATCCGAACCGGTCAGCAGATTCTTTGCAAATGTCTCTATGCCTGCGGCTGTCGTTCTCTCGGAGAGACCTATTGCCACGATATCCTTGCTGAGCACAAGTATGTCGCCTCCCTCGAGACTGTACGGATCATCATAATCGTACCATTTCTCGGTCCCTGCAGGAGCGAAATCGCTGTTGAATTCATACATGTATCTGAGCAGCAGGCTTTCTCTTCTTCTCGTCGCGGTGCTCATGTGGTGTATGCTGATACCGTTGCCGACGCAGGCTCCCTGATCCCGCGTAAAATACATGTTAGGCATAGGATCCATGTAGAACGGATAAGCCTCATCTATCTTCTCGGCGAGAGTCCTTGGTCTGTAATCAGTGAGTTCAGTTTTTCTTATACCTGCGATCACTTTCTCGACCAGCTGATGCGGGTTCAGGACAATAAGATATGCGTAAATAGCTTCTTTTACTCCCCGCGACGAAAACCGGGTCTGATCGAGCATCTCTCTGATAAAGCGATCCTTTATATCCGGCTTTTCGAGCGCTTTCGCCGCCTCATCGACATAATATACTACCTCAACGCCGTTCTCCTTCAGTATCCCTGCGAATCTGTCGTGCTCCTGCTGTGCTACCTTAAGATAAGGTATGTCATCAAACAGAAGCCTTGCAAAATTGTCAGGAACAAGTCCGTCAACCTCGGTGCCTATGCGGTGAAGCAGCACCTTGTTGAGTTTGCCTATTTCAGAGTAATTGTGTACTCCTTTTATCATTTGCGTTGAAGCTCCCTCTCGTGTTCTTCTTCAGCCTGTCTGAGCCTTTCAGACAGACCGCTCAGCGCATCAAAGGGAGCGAACTGCTTAGCCCTCTGTGCCCGCGGCATTTTAGGCCTGGAAGATGCCGGCCGCTCCCATGGCCCGCCGTTTTTTATTATACATTTTTTGTCGTTTTCTTTCATTATCTTCACACACTTCACATCATTCTTTGTGACCGCCCACCTGATGATTTCTCTCTATGGTGGTCGCGGCCTCCTCGAGATCCATACCCCTGATCATCGCATCTTTGCCGTACTTCTTTCTGATCGAGTTGACAGCCTCCTGCAGGGCAGCGTCACGCCTCAGCCTTGCGCGGGTCTCCGATACAGGATCGGACATTCCCTCTTTTCTCATCTGTCCTTTAGTCTTACCTTCCTCTTCATCCTCTGCATCGACGAGATCAAACAATGTCATCTGTTTGTCGGCCTCACGCAGCTTTATATCGTTGAAGTTTACGAATATCCTTCTGACCGGATATTCATGGTTGGTGATGCTGTCATACAGATCAGCGACTGCAGGCATTATTACCGAAGCAGCGTCTGTCATGTAACCGAACGATACGGAACCATGGACCATCGGCACTCGGAGGGCATTGCTGTAACCGACCGCGATCGAAACATTAGGCGTTACCTTGCCGACATCTGTCATCTCGTGGCAGAGCTGTTCGGTCATCTCCTTTATGATGAGCCGGCCTTCTTCATTCGTGTAGTCCCTCATCAGCACCTGACCGTGTGAGAGTGAGTTGCTTTTAGTCTTATATCCCTTTATGTCTGACATCTCAGTCGTTTCGATGCCGTATGCATGATCGATCATGAGCTCGGCATTTATGCCGAACATCTTATAGAAAAGGTCCTCATCGCGTGCAGCGAGCGCGGCTATTCCTCCCATAGTCGTGATGCCAATGCGTTCAAATTTCTTAGCCGTCTGCCGTCCTATCATCCAGAAATCAGTAAGAGGCTTATGATCCCACAGCTGCGTCTTATATGCGTCTTCGTCGAGCACCCCTATATAATCCTCTGCATGCTTGGCGATTATGTCCATGGCTATCTTTGCCAGATACAGGTTCGGACCAACGCCCGCCGTCGCTCTGACGCCTATTCTCTCATAGACTTCTCTCATCAGGAACTCCGCCATCTGCTTCGGATCCATATCATATCTCTTCAGATAAGCGGTCACATCGAAAAAGACCTCATCTATCGAGTAGACATGCATGTCTTCAGGTGCGATGTAATCGAGATATATCTTGTATATTTCTGCAGCGTACTCCATGTAAAGCTTCATCCTCGGAGGAGCCATAATATACTCAAAGCTCTTAGGGATCTCAAACACTCTGGCTCTGCCGCTGACACCTCTGGCCTTGAGTGAAGGGGAGACCGCGAGACAAATGGTGCGATCACCACGCGTCGGATCGGCTACGACCAGGTCAGTGGTCATAGGATCGAGTCCCCGTTCCACGCATTCAACCGAAGCATAAAAAGATTTGAGATCGATACATACGTATGCCCGCTCCCATTTTTCATATTCAAAATTTCCTGATCTTATTTTCTCCATTCCTTGATTTTTCAAATTTTTAGCCGAATTGCCTGCGATACTCAACGGGAGTCATTCCTTCGGCTTCCGTAAAATTCTTCGTAAAGTAACTCTGTGAGCAGAACGCAAGCCTGTCAGCGATGTTGGCTACTGTCAGATCTGTATCCCTCAGCATCCGCTTAGCCTCGAGCAGACGCTCCTTGAGTATGAACTCGCTGATCGTAATGCCAAGCTCCTCCTTAAATACCGCCGAGGCATATGTGCGGCTTATGCCCACATGCTCTGCGATATCGGCAAGTTCTATTCTCTCTGTCAGATGTTCCTCTATGTATGTCATCATGCGCACGAGCCTTGGCGAGCGCCGCTTCTCCTTTAGCACATATTTCATCTTCATAGCGTAATTGTGTGCCATACCGTGGACCAGATCGTAGATATCCGGAAGTGAAACCGCGTTGTCAAACTCTTTTATGAATTCATCGCGTATGTCATAGGCCACCATATCCAGCAGGCCGGACTGTATCGCGATCAGACACATTTCGTTGGCTGCACCGACCGCCTCGTAATACATTTTGTCCATCGCCTCGCTGTACGAACCGCACCTGTTGTACAGGGCAGTCGGATATTCGTAATTCTCCTGCGACAATTCGGATATCCTGTTATCGTCACCTGACGCTATCGCCTCGAAGTATGGTTTCTTGCGCGTGTACGGAAGATATATCTGATTCCTTCTCGTGCGGCTGAGTATCAGATTTGCCGTTCTCTTTTCTGCCATTTTTTATCCCATTTCGTAATTATGTTATATTATTCGAAACAATATTATAACATCAGCCTCTATCATTCAATACAATGAAGGTAACAAAATGTTGTATTGCAGGCTGTCAGTTCAGCTCGTAAGAGCATGTTTGCGGACAACATTTAAAAAGGTTCTCAGGTCTACGGGGAGAACCCTTTTATAAAAAACTCGATATGAGATAGTGCTTTGAAGAAACGGCTATGCACATGTTGATGGGGTTCAGCTTGTACAGAGTCGTTTTTTCATTGCAGTAAAAAAGAGACTGCAGTTTATACAGCTGCAGCCTCTCTTATTTTTTAATGATTACTGTCCGGGTGCAGTACCGGTTATTTTACCCAGACTTTCTTGATTTTGCTCCAGGACGAATAGAATCTTTCGCCGCCGGAATCCTTGTATGCTCTTACCTGAACGTAATAGTACATCTTGCGGGCATTGGTCTTGACGTTTTTACTGACTTTATTGTACTTCTTGCCAATGTTCTTTGTTACGCTGTCAGACATGTCGCTGTTTCGGCTGTACCTGACCTCATATCCGCTTGTGTTTGCCTTGGACTTCTTTTGAACCTTTACATAGAATTTCTTCTTTTTGCCCGTGAGTTTCTTGATCTTAGTCGCCTTTACGACAACTGAAGGCACATCCAGATATGCCGAATAAGCACCCGAGGCCGGAGTCAGATAATTCGCACAGTTTATTTCCTGATCATCACTGCCGGATGTCGCTGCATCGATCCTGATCGGGATCAGAGCGTATCCGCCGTAGGCGCCTATACCTTTGATATATGCAAAGCCGTTGCCGACTGCATTATTCCTTATGCCGCCGACCAGATAGTCCACTCCTTCCCTGAGGAGCGTGCCTCCATTATAGAGCTTGAACTTAGGATGCATCGCGTCAGCAACACTCAATGTCGTTTTTCCAGTTATTTTCGTCACAGTCGGACTCGTTGCTCCGATCATGTTCAGATACCAGAAGTTAACATCGATCTTGCCTTTTGTTCCCAGATAAGAAAGCATTCCGTCAATTTTTGCACTGCTCGAATACTGCCATTTGGTGTAGTTGACTGCAGACTGATTCACCTTGTTATACTGGGCGCACCAGAGATCGACATCCGGCGCGAACTGTCCGGTGGCCAGATACGATCCGAAGAAAGAGGTGTTCGCGTATATTCCCGGAGTGTAGCCTGCTGCCTTGATGGTGTTACAGAATGCTACGGCAGCATTTGTCGCCGCTGTGGCTTTGATACCGTGCATCCTTCCCAGTATACCGCCGGCAAACTCATAGTCCATATATACAGGCAGCGCAAGATCCTTAGGACCGATACCAAGCTCCTGCAGTCTCCTTATGGCATTAGCCGCTTCCTGGGCTCCTTCCGTTGCGTTCAGAGCCTGTGAGAATACATATACTCCGCACATTACTCCATTCGCCTTGGCATTCGCATACTGACTTGCGAAGTTGTCATCATTGTGCAGTGTGAGGTCACTCTTTCCGTACGAGGTCCAGGTAACTCTCATTATAGCGAAATCCACTCCGGCGGCCTTCGCGCTGGCGAAGTTACAGTTCTTGGACTGCCAGTCCGAGATGTCCACGCCGTTGACTATGAGATTCCCCGCGAATCTGCCGTTGTGATAGTACGTGGAATTGCCCACATTGCTGAATGGGCTCGGATAAGCAAATTCCGATGCGGCATATGCCGGATCGGCTGCCGGCAGGACACCCGCTACAAGACACAGTGTCAGAGCCAATGCCATCACCGTGCTGAGTAAATTTCTTGCCTTTTTTCCGGTATTGTGATTCTTCATTTCTTTTTCCCTTCTAAGTTCAGAATGTCGCGACTTCCGGATTGCACGCCTCGCATCTTTCAAGTTTCTTTATATACAGCACAGGGCCTTTTTCTTTATATGCCTCTGTGTATTCGCAGCGCACCTTGGCCGTTATCTCGATCCAGTCTCCCACGCTCAGCTTCTCTGCGCCGGAGTAGTATGCCAGAAGGCCCGCAAACTGTATGTCAGCCTCACAGCATGTCATCACATGTCTTCCGAACGCAAACTGCCCCTGCGGAAGCTCATCAGACAGCGCAACCCTTCCTTTTATGACGAAAGTCTTGCCGTCATAATCATCTTCGTTTTCGTTGATATCCCTGTACCACTCCGCATACCACTCATCTTCGATCTTTATCTTTGATGCATTCATATCGTACGGAAGCGGATCTATTATGTCGTCGACCTCGAGGTCGTCGATTCCGTATTCATAGACAATCATCGAGCTGCGGTTTGCGATTCGGACTTCCTTATGATAAGGCATCTTGTCAAAGCCCTTCACGCAGCGGTTGAACACGACCATGTCTGCCGTCTGCATCTTGTTGAAGCAGAGCTGACGCATGTTTTGGTTGTACATCATGAAGGTGGTAGTGTCGAAGAGAGCCATCTCCTGTGCGATGAGCCAGCCTCGAGGCATTGCAGCAAAAAGTTTCTGGTTCTCCCACATGCCGTTCATCTCGACAACAACGCGGTCGAATCCTCCCTGCCTGTTGATACGGCCGAGGTTCACATCGTTGAGCTCAGCTTCGGATTTAATACGCTCCACTCTGACTCCCGGACCGACGAATTTCTCAGGCTCGTACTGGACTTCGCCGTTCTCACATATGAGCAGCAGAGTACGTCCGTCGTCTCCGAATTCATGATGCTCGAGTGTTTCTTTTATGAATGATGTCTTACCGGCTCCGAGGAATCCGGTAAAAAGATATACGGGTACTTCTTTCATTTCAGTATTTGTATTTGCTCCCTGTTTGTATTAAGCAAGTTTGAAGAGCGATCTGAGTTTTTCCTTGTTCAATCTCGTGCCTATGACAGCAATCATTCCTGTCGCTTCCGCTTCGGTCTCTCTTACCTCGCCTTCACCCGGAACGTAATCGAACTCGAGCCAGCCGCCGTCTGCATTCTCTACGATACCCTTAGCTCTGAGCACTTCGCCGCACTCCTCAAGGCTGTCAATAATCTCCTCGAGCTCAGCTTTTGTGTACTTGTTGCTGGTCTGTGCCCCGACCTCATCAAACACCTCATCAGCATCATGTCCATGGTGATGATGGTGATGATGGTGGTGGTGATGGTGCTCGTCCTCATCATCATCGTCGTGATCGTGATGATGATGGTGTTCATGTTCATCATCGTCGTCGTGATCGTGATGATGGTGATGTTCGTGTCCGTCTTCCTCCTCATCATCGTGATGATAGTGGTGATGGTGATGATGTTCATGCTCGTCCTCATCATCATCGTCGTCATCGTGGTGATGATGGTGGTGGTGATGTCCGCATTCGCACTCCACTCCATGGTCATGTTCGTGTTCGTGCTCATGCGCCTCAAGCTCCTCGTAAGCTTCTTCTCTCAGCTTGTCGAGCTCGGCATGCAGCGTCTTGTCTGACTCCATGACTTCGAGCATCTTTGCTCCGCTGAGCTGATCCCAGTCTGTCGTAACGATCTGGGCTGTCTTGTTCAACGTTCTTATATCATTTACAACGTCGTCGAGTTCTGCGGAAGACATTCCCTGCTGATGTGAGAGGAATATCGAGCTTGCATGCTCTACCTGATTAGCAAAGAACTCGCCGAAGTTCTCCATGTACATCTTATATCTCTTGGCATCGACCACTGTGGTGAAACCGTTGAGTTCGATCTTGTCGTTCTCAAGATCCTGGACAGCAATGATAACGTCAGACAGCTTGCCGACTCCTGACGGCTCAATGAGGATCCTGTCAGGATCATACTGCTCGATAACTTCATTCAGAGCCTTTCCGAAATCTCCTACGAGGGTGCAGCATATGCAGCCTGCTACCATCTCGTTGATCTTGACGCCGGACTCTCTGAGGAAGCCCGTGTCGACTCCGATCTCTCCGAATTCGTTCTCGATAAGAACTATATTTTTCGTATCATAACCTTCGGATATGAGTTTCTTGATAAGTGTGGTTTTACCTGCTCCGAGGAACCCGGAGAAAATATCTACTTTTGCCATTTGTTCTGCCTCTCTTTTGGACATAATCCGCCATTTATACGAATAGGATTATAACATCCGCCCTGATCCGCTAGGTGCAACTTTACAATATTTTAAGACGTTTGCGGGCTTGAACGGGCTCTCCACAGGACTATATAATGCTCCTATGGAGGCGGGCTGCCCGACTGAAAATCAGCATGAAAAAGGGAAAACCGGAGATACAGATGAATGAAAGGATGGGAGAAGTCCTGGTTGCGATAGCGCTCGCACTCAGGTCCAGCTCTCTTTTGTTTGGAAAGATAGCCATGCGAACCATGGGACCTTTCCTCACAATAGGCTTTCGCTTCACGATCGCGTTCGTCATCATCGCGATACTCTTCCGCAAACATCTTACAAAGTTAGATGCGAAGACGCTCTTTCATTGCGTCCTAATAGGCATCACCTTTTTTCTTGCCATGCTCACTGAAATGATGGGTCTGCAGACAACGCCTTCATCCGTGACTGCATTCCTAGAGGGAACTGTAGTCATTCTGGTACCTGCCATGGCGTGTATACTCAAAAGGAAGATCCCCGACAGGATCACCGTCGCGTCTTCAGTGGTATGTCTCATCGGCGTCGCGTTCCTGACTCTCAAAGGTGACAGGCTTGGGTTTACAAGCGGTGAGCTTCTTGTGCTGCTCGGCACTGTATGGTATTCGCTGTCAGTCATAGTTACCGATGTTGCCGCTAAAAATGACGACCTTATGGTTGTTTCGATATATCAGCTTCTCTTTATCGCCATCTTCGGATTTATAGGAGCTTTCATATTTGAGGATCTGCGCATGCCTCAGAGCAGCAGTGAGTGGGGAGCCATACTGGCGCTCGCGATAATCTGCAGCTGCGTCGGATTCACCATCCAGCCTTTCGGTCAGAAATACATAACACCGGAACGCGCAGGTGTGCTTGCGGTATTCAATCCGCTTACCGCTGCCATACTCGGAGTTTTGTTCCTGCATGAAAAAATGACCCCGTCAATGCTTCTGGGATCATTTCTTATTCTCGTATCTATACTGGTGCCGGCCTGGATCGAAGACCGCGCTGCCCGAAAGCGTCAGACCAGGAACTGATCTTTTACCGCTTTATATTCTGAAAGTCTGTCCGGTCTGAGCACGCCCTGATCGGTGACCACAGCTGTTACGAGCTCAGGCGGTGTTATGTCAAACGCCGGGTAATATCCATTCACTTCCTGATTTGCCGTCGGAGTCCCCATTGCCTGCAAAACGAAGTCCGGATCTCTCATTTCTATCTTCACCGTATCTACAGTAGGATGGCCCTGATCAGGCGTTCCGCTCACGTAATAAGGAACTCCGTGATATTTCGCGGCGATCGCCGTATTGTATGTTCCCACCTTGTTTACCACGTGCCCGTCACAGCAGATGACATCTGCAGCAGTAGTAAAAACATCTATGCCCTCGTTTTTCATTACGAAGGCAGGCATCCCGTCGGTTATTAAGGTGACATCGAATCCCATGTCGTGTCCAACGCTCGCCGTAAGGCGCGCACCCTGGAAGTACGGCCTGGTCTCAGGGCAGAAAAGCCGAATGTCTTTGCCCTGCAGCCTTGCCTCCTTGAGCATCATACCGACTATGGTCTCGGCGAAGCAGTATGTCATTACCGCGCCGTGCTCAGGGAAGAGTCCTGCCATGTACTTTCCTACCTTGCCAATGCCTGCATATCTCTCGTTGTTCTGATTAATAGCACATTCCTTTATGACTTCAGATACATCCGCAGCTCCGCCTGCGAGAGCTTTTTTTGCCTCTGCGATGCATGCTTCGGTTATCTTCTGCATGCGCCAGGTGGTTGTCGGCCTCGCGTGCGAGATGGTGTATGCGGCGGCCTCCAGATATTCTATCTGCTCAGCCTCGCTTCTGCCCCTGCACTCATAGGCCGCCAGTGCCATTCCCATGGCCGCCGCCGTATACGGACCGGCGCTCTGCGTCACCATGTCACGTATTGCATCAGCGACTTCCTGATGGGTCCTGCACTCTACCTTTATCACCTCAATAGGATAGATGCGCCGGTCCAGTATCCTGACCATGCCGTCCTCATACCAGGCGATATTCTCATATTGGAGCATCCACGCGAGCCCCTTATCCTGTCTTTCCATATCAGCTCTGCTCTCTATTTAGCTTCTTCTGCTTTTGCGGCTTCTTGTTCAGCCTTGTACTTCTCGGCCTCTTCTTCTTCGAGCACGCGGTACGCAACCTTTCCTACAAGCGTCTTCGGAAGCTCGCTGCGGAACTCTATGTCATACGGCATAGCATACTTCGCGATGTGCTTTCTTGCGTAAGCCAGGAGCTCTTCCTTGAGCGCATCGTCTCCTGTGATACCGTTCTTAGGCATTACGAACATCTTTACTTTCTGCATCTTGTAGCTGTCAGGCACTCCGACGCAGCAGCTCATCTGAACCTTTTCGTGAGCATCAAAGATATTCTCAAGCTGTGCCGGATAGATGTTGTATCCGGATGAGATGATCATCCTCTTGGCTCTTCCGCGGAAATAGATGAATCCCTCATCGTCCATCGTACCGAGGTCACCTGTGTACAGCCACTTCAGGCCATCCTCATGTTCTCTGATCGTTTCCGCTGTCTCAACAGGCATATCGAGATAACCTGCCATGACAGTCGGACCGGACATCAGTATCTCGCCCTCCTCGCCGTACGGGAGTTCTTCGGCAGTACCCGGCTTTACGATCTTATAGTACATGTCAGGGAACGGAATGCCGATACTGCCCTCTTTGTGCATCTGCGGAGGAGTCAGGCATGCAGCCGTAACACTCTCTGTAGTTCCGTATCCCTCACGAACCTGTATCTTAGAGTTGTGATCATACAGGAACTTGTCGAATTTCTTCTTGAGCTCTATCGAGAGCGAATCGCCGCCGGAGAATACTCCCTTGAGCGATGAGAGATCTTTGCCGTTCATCGACGGGAGTCTCAGCAGCGCCTCAAACAGCGTAGGTACTCCGGCAATGAAGTTGCATCTGTACTTCGTTATAAGCTTCGCATAGCTCTTAGGGGTGAATCTTGGCACCAGAACGCAGCGTCCACCGCCTGCCAGCATGGTGTGTATGCATACGCCGAGACCGAATCCATGGAAAATCGGCATGGCGGAAAGCATCTTGTCACCCACTCTGTAAATCGGATTCGCGGCGATGACCTGCGCTGCCAGAGCATTGAAGTTGAGGTTTGTGAGTACTATGCCCTTAGTGATACCGGTGGTGCCGCCCGAGTAGAGTATTGCAGCCGGATCTTCCGGTTTTCTCTTCACCCTGTATTCGTATCCGCAGTGTCTGCCCAGACTCATGAAGTCAGGCCACTGGAATACAGGAGCGTCCTTAGGTATCTTCTGGATCTTGCGGCCTTCGGTGAGCATATATCCGACCTTGATAGGTCTGGTAAGTTCATCGCGGATGCGTGCGATGATGACGTTCTGTATTTTTGTATTTTTACGGATAGCTTCGATCTTATGGTAGAACTGGTCGAGCGTTACCACCATGACCGAGTTCGACATATTGAGATAATTCTCTATCTCCTTCTCCGCGCTCAGCGGATGCACCATGTTGGCAACTGCTCCAACCAGGTTTACAGCATAAAGCATGTATATGGCCTGCGGGCAGTTCGGCATGGCGATAGTTACTCTGTCGTCCTCGCGTATGCCAAGGATCCTGAGCGACTTAGCACAGAGATTGATCATATCCACCATATATTTATATGTGATGTGTTTGCCCATGAAATCGAGAGCTATGTTGAGAGGATGCTTTTTTGCAGTCTCTTCTATCTTCTCGTACATGGTGCCGTTGAAGTACTCAATTGTGAGCGGAAGATCGCCCCTGCTCTTGTCCCAGGGTATCTTTACATTTTCAGGTACCGGGAAAACGATTTTCCCGTTTTCGTTAATTTTCCAGTTATTTGCCATTATCAAACTCGCCTTTCGGTTCTTCATTAAATCGGGTCTGCAATGAGGCCCGAACTAAATTATTTTATCATTCTTTTGCCGTTTATGCGAGTGCGCGCATCTCTTTTGTGTAGTAATTGTGAAAATCCTGAAAGTTACTGCGCAGTGATTGAAGCGAGCTGGTAAAAGATGTAGAATTTTGCATTGTAAACTTAGTATAACATGGAGAAATATGTCCAATGCTCGAGCTCAAAGGCATAACAAAAGAATACCGTACCGGCGCTGAGACCGTTCATGCGCTCAGAGGAATAGATCTCGCTTTCAGAGAGAGCGAGTTCGTTTCGATACTCGGACCTTCAGGCTGCGGCAAAACGACAATGCTCAACATCCTCGGCGGACTCGATCAGTACACATCCGGCGACCTTCTCATTGACGGTATCAGCACCAAGGAATACAAGGATGCAGACTGGGACGCATACAGGAATGATACTATCGGTTTCGTATTCCAGAGCTATAACCTGATCTCGCATCAGACTGTACTCTCGAATGTTGAGCTCGCTCTGACTCTGTCGGGCGTATCTGCCTCTGAAAGAAGAGCCCGTGCGATAGAGGCTCTTGAGCAAGTCGGCCTTGGCGATCAGATAAACAAGAAACCGGCAGAGATGTCGGGAGGCCAGGTGCAGCGTGTGGCTATTGCCCGTGCGCTTATAAATGACCCGAGTATAATCCTGGCGGATGAGCCTACAGGTGCTCTGGATACCGAGACCAGCACTCAGGTAATGGCCATACTCAAGGAAATATCAACAGACAGACTGGTCATTATGGTCACCCATAACCCGGATCTTGCGGAAGCCTATTCGACCAGGATAGTCAGACTTTCAGACGGGCAGGTCATAAGCGACAGCAACCCGTTTATACCGGGCACGGAAGTGGATACGGCTGCGCATGCGGCGATCCCGGGCACGGCCGCGGCAGCGGGAGCTGCCGGAGCCGCCGATGCATCTGATGCGGCTTCTTCTTTGCGCGCAAAGAAGAGCGGCCGCGCGGCAGGCCGTCGCAACAAGTCCATGTCACTGGCGACCGCGCTGCATCTTTCCCTTAACAACCTGATGACCAAAAAGGCCCGCACACTGCTTACAGCATTCGCGGGCAGCATAGGCATTATAGGCATTGCTCTCATACTTTCCGTTTCAAACGGCTTCCAGACATATATCGACAAACTCGAAGAGGACACACTTTCGTCATATCCTCTCACCATAATGTCTGAGACTGCCGATATGACCTCAATGATCACAGCATTCATGGCCAATGCCAGTGACACAGAGGGCGAGGCATCCGGTGACAAGCTGCATGAGCAGCAGATAATGACAGACATGCTCGCCAGCGTAGGATCCAACGACCTCGCGGCATTCAAAAAACGAATCGACTCAAATATAGGTACCATAGGAGAATGGTTCAATTCCTACCAGTACTCCTACGGTCTGTCAGTAAACATATATTCGACCAACATGGAGTATGGTCCTTTGAGAGTCAGTCCGGGCTCTATCATGCAGTCCTACATGAGCGGTCTGCAGCAGAGCAGCTTCTCGATGATGAACACTGACGTCTTCTTTCAGATGATGGACAACGAAGAGCTCCTTAAATCACAGTACAAGGTTCTTGCCGGTACATGGCCTGAAAAGTACGACGAGCTTCTGCTGGTACTTGACAGCGAGGATCAGCTGAACGACTACATCGTTTATACTCTCGGACTCCGAGATCCGCAGGAGCTCAAGGACATGATCAACGATGTAATGGACGGAAAGAAGGTCGAGAACAATAATGAACGGCTGGAGTGGACATACGACGACTTCCTTGGCATGGAATTCGCTCTTGTTCATGCCTGTGACACATATAAGAGCAACTCATCCTATGATGTATGGGAAGACATGTCAGATGATGAAGACTACATGGAAGATCTCATCAATAAATCAGAGAAGCTGCACATAAGCGGTATTGTCTGTGCGAAGGAAGTGTCAAGCGCCAACGCGATGACTTCCGGCGTCGGCTACCTTCCGTCACTCACCCAGCATATGATCAAGTACGCCGCTGAATCGGATATAGTAAAAATACAGCTCCTCAATAAGAATATTGATGTCTTCAGCGGTAAGAGCTTTGAAGACATACGCAATAATAACAGTGAAGGTCTCGGCTTTGAAGACATGATCAGCATAGACGAGAAAAAGCTCAGAAAAGCCCTCGGCGGCGACATTAATCCTAAGGCAATACAGAAGGATATAGAAAAAATTGCAAAAAATGAGATCAATGATCTAAGCAACAACGATTCCGCTGAGAAAATAGAAAGCGAAGTGAACGCAGACCTCCGCATTGGCTGCGAAGGCATGGTCAATTATATCCTTAATAAATATACTGAAGACCCGGCAAATTTCATATTTGATAATAATCTCGTCGACGAAGCTCTCGCTAATAATGTCAACGGCGGCAAACACGCTGCTGTGGTCAACCCGCTGCTCACTGCTTACGCCGAGGTTCTTAAAGCGGCCGGTCCTCAGATAATGCAGGGCATCGCCGCAGCAACAGATCCGTCAGCTGCGGCAGCTGCCATGGGACAGGCAAAGGATGCCGCGCAGAAGCAGGCTGCGGCTGAGCTGCTGGCAATGTTCCCTCCTGAACTTGGTCTCACAGAAGAGGATGCGGTAAACATACTTAAGAACGGTATCACGGCTGAAAATATTATTGAAAGGTCAGGAGGCCTTCTTACTCCTGAGGCGGCCGAAGAGCTGGCGGTACAGATAAACAGCGCCGCAGAACGGATAAATAAATCTATTGACGATGAGCTTGCCAAACAGGCTGCAGCCATGCA
The DNA here is from genome assembly GCA_045114615.1 of Anaerovoracaceae bacterium. GTDB lineage: Bacteria > Bacillota > Clostridia > Peptostreptococcales > Anaerovoracaceae > Crickella. The sequence continues at coordinate 101,694 of JBGUKU010000101.1, read as the reverse complement.
GGTCAATCCTTCTGACATCCTGAGACAGGCTCTTGTGGCTACTGAGGATCCGTTTATCAACAACAGCGAAGTACAGGGAGGTATAAAGCAATACGGCGAGGGCATCGAGATGATGCAGAATGCCCAGGTCGTAGGTCCGGCGCTCGGCAAGGCTGCTGAGGCTGTAGGCAAGCAGTTCAATATAGATCCTTCCGGAATAGCTGACGCCTTCACCATGAAGATGGATGAAGACGAGATCACAAGGCTCATTACTGCATATATTTCCGGGGGAGCCGAGACCAGTTATGATACCAATCTGGTAAAGCTCGGTTACGCTGATATCAACAAACCGTTCACTATGTCGTTCTACCTCAAGGACTTTGAATCCAAGGAGAACTTCCTGAAGTTCATCGATGACTACAATCAGGAGATGAAAGACAACGGAGACGAAGACAAGGTCATAAGCTACACTGATGTAACAGGTGTGCTTATCAAATCAGTCAAGAACATCACTAACGCAGTCAGTTATGTACTCATTGCATTCGTTGCCATATCCCTGATCGTATCGTCTATCATGATAGGAGTCATCACATATATCTCCGTTCTTGAACGTACCAAGGAGATCGGCATACTCCGTGCTATCGGAGCATCAAAGAAAGACATTGCGCGGATATTCAATGCCGAGACGATCATCATTGGCCTTTGCGCAGGTGTGATCGGCATAGGACTGAGTCTGCTGCTGCTGATACCTATAAACAGGATCCTGATAGGGCTGACAAAGATCTCTGCACTGAAGGCGATACTGCCGGCAGTGGGAGGAGTTGCTCTGGTAATAATCAGCATATTCCTCACATTCATCGCCGGACTCATTCCTTCGGGAATGGCAGCGCGCAAGGACCCTGTGGTAGCCCTCCGCACCGAATAGGATATTTTAAAGCATAATAATCTCCCTCCTGAAACGGAGGGAGTTTTTATATAAGATTTGCGAATTCTTCGAAGCCGCTGCATATTGTGCCGGCCGCGTGGCTGTCCGAGCTGAGTATGAGGATGCCGCCTTTGCTCTTGATATATCCAATTTGGTCAGCCGCCGGATATGGCAGCGTTCTGTACCCTTTTGTAATGGCACCGGTGTTTATCTCAAAGACCGGCTTGTCGTCTGCCTGTAATACACCCAGGTTTTCCAGTCTGTTACGGTATCCGTCCTTATATCTTTCAGCACAGTCTTCAAATATCCTGTCGATGGCTTTTTTCCATGCCACAATATATCTTTCACTTGAAGTATCAAACAGATCACTTACAAATTCCGCCGCACCGCAGCGCGTTCTGCTGATCACATTCCCGGCTGGGCCGAAGCCCCAGCCTTCCGTAAATTTGGTTATCAGGTCGAAATGTCCGATTATATCGCAGTCCGTTGCGGAAACGATACCGCCCACTGTTTCGAAATACAACTCTGCGACTTCCAGCATTTTCTCCTTGCGCAGGTCCGGATCATCACATATGCCGTCTCCGCCGAATGCGAACTTGCACAGATCCTCCGCGTAGTCATCCACAGGACTCCAGTCTTCATACTTGACAAGCGTCTCAAGTTCCGCATCAGAAGTAGCAATTTCCTCATCTGCCGCTCCCCGGGCTGCACCGCCTGCGTGACGTTCCAATATTGCATCCCGCTTGTTCCTGCCCTCTTCTGAAAAGATGTAATGCACGGATCCGATATAATAATCATACGGGCTTAGGTCAATGTCAGCGTAGCGGTCCATCTCTGTTCCGAGCAGTAATGTAATGCTGCCGGCATATTTCTGCTTCAGCCCGCGGACCTCTTCAATATACTTCTGTGTACCTTCGCGGCTCATGCAGTAGCTCTGGTCATGCGGAGTAAACGAGTGACCGGATATACCTGCAAAGGCAAGACCGTTTTCGATTGCAGAAAGCACCATGGCCTCCGCAGAGTCCTTCCCGTCGCAGTATGTTGTGTGCATGTGAAGGTCGAATTTCTGCATCAGACCATTTTCTCCTGTTTTACTTTCTTATCTATAACATGGCGCGAGGCCAGTTCTCTGTGGATGTCTTCGAGTGTGATGCCGGCTTCATCCATAAGCACCATCACGTGATACGCGAGATCAGCTATCTCGTAAACGGTCTCTGCCTTGTCGCCGCTCTGTTCTGCCGACTTTGCCGCAACTATCACCTCGGTCGTTTCCTCGCCAACCTTTTTTAAGATTTTGTCGAGCCCCTTTTCAAAGAGATAGCTGGTGTACGAGCCTTCCTTCGGCTCTGTGCGGCGGCCGTCGATCAGATCCATGAGACCTTCATATGAAAACTCCTTGAGCGTGCCGCTCTCCCAGACCAGGTATTCAAAGCACGATTCTGTGCCGAGGTGACACGCAGGACCGTCCGGCTCCACCATCACCACAAGCGCATCTCTGTCGCAGTCAGCAGTGATGCTGACGATGTGCTGATAGTTGCCGCTTGTCTCGCCCTTGAGCCAGAGTTCCTGTCTGGAGCGGCTGAAAAAGCATGTCAGCTCCTTTTCCATGGAGATACGCAGACTTTCTTCGTTCATATATGCGAGGGTGAGTACCCTTTTTGTGACCGCATCCACGACTATAGCCGGGATCAGTCCTTTATCGTCAAATTTCAGTTCCTTAATGTCTATCATCATGATGCCTTTCCTTATGGTCATTCCGGTTTGGTTCCGGAGCGGTTTTTACAACGGGTTTTCCTTTTACCGCCTGACCGGGATACCTTCTTCCGCCATGCGGTCCTTCAGATCGCTTATTGAGACTTCGCCGAAATGGAATATCGACGCCGCAAGACCTGCGTCTATATCAGGGATCCTGCGGAAAAGCTCTATGAAGTCTTCTATGCTGCCCGCACCGCCGCTTGCGATAACAGGCACAGAGACCGCCTTACATACTGCATCGAGCATCTCGATATCGAAACCTGTCTTTACACCGTCAGTGTCGATAGAGTTGACCACTACTTCGCCGGCGCCCATGCCAACACAGCGTTTTATCCACTCAATGGCTTCCATTCCGGTGTCGTCTCTGCCTCCTCTGGAAAAGACTCTGAACTCACCGCCAACACGCTTTATATCGCACGAGAGCACTACACACTGATCTCCGTAGAGCTTCGCAGCCTCAGTGATGATACCCGGGTTCCTTATAGCCCCGGAGTTTACGCTCACCTTATCGGCTCCGCACTTCAATACACGGTCGAAGTCTGCAATGCTGCTGATTCCGCCTCCAACCGTCAGAGGGATAAAGACATTCGACGCGGTCTCCGTGAGTATCTCGGTGAAGAGTTTGCGCCCCTCCGCGCTCGCTGTGATATCGTAAAACACCAGCTCATCCGCGCCTGATTTTGTATATAGTTTTGCCATGTCGACCGGAGAAGCTACATCGCCGAGGTTCTCAAAATTGACCCCCTTTACGACTCTGCCGTCCTTTACGTCAAGACATGGAATTATTCTTTTTGTTATCATTTCGCAGCTCCTTTTTCTACTGCCTCAGCGAGATCGATCGCTCCTGTGTAATAAGCTTTTCCGATGATGGCTCCGTGTATGCCCATTGCTGCCAGAGCTTCAACGTCTTCGATGGTCGAGACGCCTCCCGATGCAACGATATCTATATCGAGGCTCTCCGATAGCTTCCGGTATAACTCGCGGTTCGTGCCGCGCATGGCTCCGTCTCTTGATATATCGGTACAGATTATTGTTTTAACACCGGTATCCTGCATCATCTGCGCGAATTCTTCAAGTCCGTACTGTGAGAGTTCCGTCCAGCCCTTTACTGCAACGAAGCCGTCTTTCACATCAATGCCGACGGCGATCTTCTCCCCATAGTGGCTTACACAGCGTTCGAGAAATGCCGGGTCGTTCACTGCCGCAGTACCGAGTATCACTCTGTCTATGCCGGCATCAAGGTATTTCGTAACGGTCTCATCGTCTCTGATACCTCCGCCTATCTCCACGAATGCCCGGCTTCCGTCTGCAAGCGAGGCCGCTGCATCTGCTGCCTTCTTTATGGCGAGCACTGTATCAAAGTCAGGCGTACCGCCATCCCTGGCGCCCTCTAAATCGACCGTATGTATTCGGCGCGGCCCGGCCTTTATGAATGCTTCGGCTATTTCAGGCGGGTTTTCGCTGTACACAGTCATCTGAGCATAGTCGCCCTTGAAAAGCCTCACGGCCCTTCCATCATATAGATCAATTGCCGGATAGATTATCATGCTACAGCTCCATGAATGCTTTCAGTATGTTCATGCCTACCTCACCGCTCTTTTCAGGATGGAACTGGCAGCCGTACACGTTTCCGTTAGCGACAGCCGCAGTGAGCTCTGCACCGTACTCCGTGACCGCGATGACCGACTCATCGCATTCCGCCGCGTAGTATGAGTGCACAAAGTACACATAATCGTCCTCTTTAATGTATTTGAACAGCGGTGATTCTCTTTTGAACTTAAGGAGGTTCCATCCGATGTGCGGGATCTTATATCCCTCAGGAATAACGTCGGCTATAGGACGCACACTGCCCTTTATAAGGCCGAGTCCTTCGTGGACTCCGTACTCATAACCCACGTCAAACATCAGCTGCATGCCCAGGCAGATGCCCATCATCGGCTTGCCCGCGGCTGCTTCTCTCTTCACGACTTCAGCCATTCCGAATTCCCTGAGCTTGCGCGCAGCGTCCTCAAAAGCTCCTACACCCGGAAGAATTATCCTGTCGGCTTCCGCTATCACTTTTTCGTCTGACGTCACAACCGCTTCCGCTCCGATCTCTTTCAGAGAGCTCCTGAGTGAAAAGAGGTTGCCGACACCATAATCAATGATCGCTACCATTTATCGTCCTCCTATAGCAGTCCCTTGGTTGAAGGGATCTCATCTGCATACGCCTTGTCTATCGAGACAGCCTGACGCAGCGCTCTTGCCGCAGCCTTGAACGCGCCCTCTATGATGTGGTGCGAATTCATGCCTGCAAGCTGTTTGAAGTGCAGCGTCACCCGAGCGTTCCTCACGAAGCCCAGCCAGAACTCCTCTGCGAGCTCCGTATCGAAGGTTCCCACCTTCTCTGTCGGTATCTCGAGCGCATAACCCAGATAATCTCTTCCGGAGATATCCAGCGCACACAGAATGAGAGCCTCATCCATCGGCAGTATGCACTCACCGTAGCGGCAGATACCTTTCTTGTCGCCGACAGCCTCAGAAAAGGCCTGTCCGAGAACTATGCCAACATCCTCTACAGTGTGGTGATCGTCCACGTATACATCACCTTTTGCTTTCACATAGAGATCAAATCTGGCGTGCCTCGCCAGCAATGTAAGCATGTGATCGAGAAAACCGACGCCTGTGTCTACATCGCTTACGCCGCTTCCGTCAAGGTCGAGTGAAAGCTTTATGTCTGTCTCCGCTGTCACTCTGCTGATGTCCGAAGTTCTCATATGCCTGCCTCCTTAAATATGTCTCTGACTTCTCTGAGCAGAATATCCATCTGCTCGCGGGAGCCTATCGTGATCCTGTTGTAGTCGTTTATTTCAGGTTTGAACCAGTGCCTGATTATAACACCGCGTTCTCTCAGCTTCCGGAAGAGCACATCGCCTCCGATCTGCGGATGCTTCACGAATATGAAGTTTGCCGTCGAATTCGTCATTTCGAATCCCAGTGACTTCAGCTGCTCTACCGTATATTCCCGGTTTTCCATTACCGTGCGGCAGTGCTCTCTGTTGACCTCGTCGTTCTCGAGTGATGCGACGCCCGCTGCTATAGCAAGTCTGTCGATATTATACGGGTTGGTCGAATATCGGAGCGCGTTGAGATCTGAGATTATCTCAGGAGCCGCGATGCCGTATCCGAGCCTCATGCCCGCCATTGACCTTGATTTCGAGAAGGTCTGCACCACCAGCAGATTATCGTACTTTTTTGTGAGAGGAACAGCTGACTCAGTCCCGAAGTCGACATACGCTTCGTCTACAACAACCACATTCCCTGGATTATGCTTAAGTATGCCTTCTATCTGATCCCGGCTGAGAGGTATGCCTGTAGGCGCGTTCGGGTTCGCAATGAATACCGTACCGCCCGCATCATAGTAATCCTCCGGATCGATGCTGAAATCGCTCTTCAGCGGTATCTCCCTGAAGTTGATGCCGGTTATGTCGGCAAACACAGGATAGAATCCGTATGACAGCTTCGGGAACACTGCCGGAGTCTCCCCGTCGCAGTACGCGAGGAAGGCGAAGTACAGCGTTTCGTCGGATCCGTTGTTACATATTATCATGTCGGGATCAACTTCGAAACGTTCCGCCAGTGCTTTGCGGAGCACGGTACTGTCAGGATCCGGATACAGCTGCAGTATCTCAGCCTCCTTTTTTACTGCCTCTACCACCTGAGGCATCGGAGGAAACGGCGATTCGTTTGTATTCAGCTTCGTGAGCACGCGTTCCTTTGGCTGTTCGCCCGGTGTGTACGGCTCGAGTGAAGCGTATTTATTGCTTAAAAACCTGCTCATAACAGTCCTTTCTGTCTACCCTTTTTCGGAACGTATCAGAACGCTCCTTGCGTGTCCGGTCAGCCCTTCCTTGCGGGCAAAGACCGCTATATCCTCTGCGACCTCAGCCAGAGCGCTGTCCGTGTAATGTATAAATTGCATTGTTTTTACAAAGTCTTCCACAGAGAGCGGACTCGAGAATCTCGCCGTGCCGCTCGTCGGCAGCGTATGATTCGGGCCTGCGAAGTAGTCTCCCAGAGCCTCAGGGCAACTGCGTCCCAGGAAGACTGAGCCTGCATTCTTCACACTGCTCAGCAGTTCGAATGGGTCATCCACACAGAGTTCAAGGTGTTCAGGCGCGATTTCATTTGCTATATCCACTGCCTGCCCTATATCTGCTGCAATTATGATCTTTCCGTTATTATCGATGGAGGCGCGGGCTATCTCCTCACGCTCAAGGCTGCGCAGCTGCGTTTCGATAGATTCCGCAACTGCCTGTGCAAGCTCCGCCGAATCGGTCACGAGCACTGCGCTTGCGTTTTTATCGTGCTCTGCCTGTGAGAGCATATCTGCCGCCACCACATCAGGGTCACTCTTTCCGTCAGACACAACGAGTATCTCACTCGGGCCTGCTATCATGTCTATCGCGACTTTTCCGAAGACCTGCCGCTTCGCTTCGGCAACGAATGCATTGCCCGGCCCGACTATTTTGTCTACAGCAGGAATCGATTCCGTACCGTATGCCAGGGCTGCTACCGCCTGGGCTCCGCCCGTCCTGAATATCCGGACACTGCCTGCTCCCGGAACGGTCTCCTGCGCGATGACCGCCGCTGCGATGACCGCCGGTTCTATACTGCCGTCAGCATTCGGCGGAGTCGTCATGATGATCTCCCTGCAGCCTGCGGTGAGAGCCGGTATCGAATCCATCAGGACTGTCGAAGGATACGCAGCGGTTCCGCCCGGTACATAGATGCCTGCCCGCTCCAGAGGGATGACCTTCTGTCCGGTCATTTTTCCCGGTCCGTCCTCTATAACAAAACCCTCTCTGAGCTGTTTTCTGCAGAAACCGGCAATGTTGGATGCTGCTTTTCTGAGTACATCCGTCAGTCCCGGGTCAGTTTTATCGAGGCTTCTGACAGCTTCACTTTTCTCTGCACTGCTGAGCTCGAGAACAAATCCCTCAGGATCGATACCATCAAATCTTGCGGCATAGCGGATCACTGCCTCATCGCCGTTCTCCCTTACATCTTTTATTATAGAAGAAACGATATCCGACACATCTGCAGTCGGTTCGTTCCTTGCAAATACTTCTTCAGCCGTCAGCTCGGCAAAATTCAGAATCTTTATCATATCTATCCCTGTTACAGTCTTTCAAGCAGCCTGTTGATGGCTGCACTTTTGAAGTTATAGCCGGACTTGTTTGTGATAAGGCGGGTACTGATGTCCATTATCTCTTCGTACACCTCCAGATCATTCGCCTTCAGAGTATTGCCGGTCTCAACCAGATCGACTATCACGTCAGAGAGGCCAAGTATAGGCGCTATCTCTATTGATCCGTTCAGTTTTATGATGTCTATGTCCCTGCCCTTTGAGGAATAATAGTCCTGCGCGATGTTCACGAACTTGGTAGCTACCCTCAGAGGATATTCAGATTCATCTCTGAAGCCTTTCGGCGCGGCTACCACCATGCGGCAGATACCTGTGCCAAGATCTTTTAACTCATAAACATTCGGTTCGTATTCGAGCAGGATATCCCTGCCGCAAGCTCCTACATCCGCCGCGCCGCGCTCCACATAGATAGGAACGTCTGACGGTTTCACCCAGAAATACCTGATGCCTGCATCCAGATTCTCAAACACAAGCTTACGGCCGTTGAATATGTCTTCACAGCCGTAGCCTGCCGCCTCAAACATCTTATATACTTTTTCACCCAGCCTTCCCTTAGGAAGAGCTACATTGATTATAGTTCCCAAATCTCTTTCCTCTTGCTGTCTGCTATCTCTCGTAGAAATTCTCTATCGCTCTGTCTCCCGCTGTCCTTCCCAGCATACCGAGCGTATCCATGTATATCGCAAATCCGATGGCCCGCGATTTCTTTTTCATCCTTCGCATGAGCTTGTCATATCTGCCGCCGATAAGCACACATTCAGGTATACCGTCTATATAGCCTTCGAAAGCCATCCCGTTATAATAATTGGTATCTCCTACGATAGAGAAATCCAGCACGATCTTTCGTTCTGTTTTCTCTCCGCCTTCAGGGTAAAGGCCTTTCAGCACGTCTGCCAGCTCACTGACCTCCTCCTCAGCTTCGGTGCCTTTGCAGATCCGCTCTATTTCAGGCATCACTTCCAGCGGAGTGCCATATAGTCTGAGCAAATCAGTGAGTGTACTGCACTTCTCCGCAGGAATATCATTCTCAGCGCAGAGATTTTCTATGCCGTGAAGGTTCTTGGCACTTACCAGCTTTAACAGCTCGCTTCTCACAGAACCTGAGTCCGACATCCCGTCAATGAGCAGCGTAAGAATATCAATATCCGAGACTCTCAGGATATAATCGTAGTCCTCAGCAACCAGAGCCAGGCTCTGCTCCGCAAGATCGATCACCTCAGCTGCTGCCGGATTTCCGGCATCGCCTATGCACTCCAGACCCATCTGCATTATCTCACGGAAAGTTCCCGTACTGCCGGATACTCTGTAGACATTCTCATCATAAAAAAGCCTGTTAAGGCATGCAGGCTTATCCTCGATGTTTTTTACTATCGACAGGGTCACGTCAGGCTTCAGGGCTTTGAGTCTGCCGTTTGTATCTGTAAAGGTGATGACTCTGTCCGAAAGCAGGAAATCCTTGTTACGGCTGTAAAGATCGTAATCCTCGAATTTTCTCATTCTGTATGAACGGTATCCTGCCCTGCTGTACAGCGTCCTCAGCGCAAATATCCTTCGTTCCGTGCGTGTCAGCACATTCTCATCATACTGCATCTGTTTCTCCAAAATTTCACCAGTCTTGATTTGCTTCACCACTTTACCACGCTAAATCGCTAAAGTCAATCGAAGCCTTGTATTTCCTTACGTCCATTGTGATCTATAGTGATATTTGCATCATCTTATTATAGCAAAAAATAACGGAAGCAACGGCCCATTCCGTCGCTCCCGTCATATTGTCTTAGGTATTATATGGAAAATGTTATATGGAGGTTTCTTTCAGAGTTTCTCTCTGTACACCCATATGATATTCCATGATTATGTTGAACTCGTGATGTTTATGAGAATGATACTTGTAGAAAGCTAGAAAAATACGCCTTTTACCCATATTTCAATGCCAATGCCTATCAGGATGATTCCTCCGAGTATCGATGCCCGTCCTGCCAGAAGCGTTCCGAGTCTGCGCCCTATCCTTAGTCCGGCAAGACATATGAACAGTGTCACTACTCCGATGATCAGCGATGACACCAGCGCCTGCATGCTGTTGTATGCTGCAGTGGTGAAACCTACCGAGAGCGCATCGATCGATGTCGCAACGCCCTGCATCATCAGTGCCCAGAAGCCCAGTTTAGCCGTATCAGACAGTTTGTCTGCTTCCGCAGTGCCTGTTTTGCTGTCACGCAGCTCTTCTATGCCGTCCTTCAGAAGGCCTCCTCCTATTATAAGAAGCAGAATCAACGCTATCCACGGGATAAGAGGGCTGAACCATTTAAACAATCTGGCAGCCTCAGTCACCAGCAGCCATCCGATCATCGGCATCATAAACTGGAAGCCGGCAAATGTACCCGCAATCGAAAGCATGCGGCCTTTATTCATTCCGCTGTCTGCCAGGCCGTTTGCGATCGATACGCTGAAAGCGTCCATCGCAAGTCCGACTCCGAGCAGCACACTGGTTATTAGCAGTTCCGTACTCAAACTATCCCTCTCACAATATAATATTGCGGCAATACTTATATCCTACAGTTTATTGATCTCCCTTATTGCCCTAAGGAGTTTCGGGAATTCTCTCTTCTTTGGCAGCCTCACGCGTGCTGCTGTCGAATCGAGGCCTTTGAAGTCATAGCCATCAATGACAAGCACACCTCTTTTGAAGAATTCATCCTTCAGATTGATGTTTTTATCGTCGTGATAAAGCAGAAGGAGAGAGTTTGTATCTAAGGTCTCCGCCATGTGGAGCCTGCCCGATGCACCTTCAGGATTATGCCTTGTGCAGCCCAGCTCCCTGCGGATCTCTTTCTTCATGCCTGCAAAGGCTTTCTTGCTCCTGGCTATAAACTCATGATGTTTCAGAGCCTCTGCAGCTACCTCTCTCGACAGTTCTCCTACCATATACGGATTCACCATCTTGTTCATGCAGTGGATGAGCTCCTTGCAGGCGATGATGTAGCCTACTCTCATGCCCGCAAGTCCGAAGCCTTTCGACAGAGTGCGCACAACTACCAGGTTAGGATATTTTTCGCAGAGCCTGATGGCAGAGTTTCTCTTTGGCATGAACTCGCCGTAAGCCTCATCGATGATAACGGTAATGTCGTTTTTCAGCGCTTTTGAAACGATCTTCTCTATATCTGCGATGTCGATTGCCTGTCCCGTCGGGTTGTTAGGATTGTCGATATAGATGAAGTTATAGAGCTTTTCCTCCTCGGAGGCGTTCACGTATGTTTTCGCGATGTAGTGCATCGACATGAACTCGTATGAGTCAAATTTATAGTTATGAATTCTTTTCAGCTGATACGGAGCGTATTCGATACCCAGCATCTCGGCATGCATGTAATAGTCTGTGAACTGAGGCGAGATGCCCAGGACCATTGCGTTGTGCGTGTCAAACATGTTGTTGATCACGTAGAGAGCGTTTATGCTGCCGTCTGTGATAAGGATGTTCTCACGTTCAACAAAGCACTGGCTCTTCCAGTACTTTATTATGGCATCGTACAGAGCCTGGCTGTGCGGATACGGACCAAGTCTGGATGTATCGAAGTTCTTTACGACTTCGGCGCATTCAGGCGGAAATCCGTAAGGATTGCATCCCTCGCTGCAGTCGATCCCGCCCTCAGGCAGTTCGATCACATCTGCCGCGTAGCTGATCTTCTCGTGCTCGAGAAGCTGTTTTTTGATTTTTAATCTGTCATGCATTTGTTCATCCTCACATACGCCGGCGATCTTTCTCTGCCGGCATTAAAACAAGCCATTGGTTTTAAGTATGAATAAGAATATCGGAATGGTAAAACAGGATGTTATGGTAGTGATTACTACGAGCTCTCCTGCAAGCTTGCCGTTGCCACCCATGGAACTTGCCATCGCATACGATGCGAGTGCGTCAGGTGCCGCGACCATAAGTGTCACAGCAATAAGCTGCACTCCCCTGATACCTAGATATGCAGCTCCGGAGATCCCTATAGCAGGGAACACTACAAGCTTTCCGATCGTACAAATAGCTATACGTCGTCTGTCGCTGCTGAAGCCGTTTAAGTTGAGTGCCGCACCGAGAAGTATCATCGCAATAGGTGCAGTAGCGTCCGAAAGTGTACCTATTGTATTTATGATCGGCATAGGTAATTTTATGCCTAATATCATCACTATGAATGCCGCTATACCGCCATCGATGATCGGGTTGGTAAGTATACGCTTCACCATCTTTCCGACATCAACTTTTCCGCCGCGGAATGTCTCGAAGACTATGACAGCCGTTACATTGTAAAACGGTACCACAAGCATCATGATTATCGCGACCGCTGTGATGTTGCCTTTACCGAAAAGATTGACAGCGATCGGGAATCCCATGAGAACGTAATTGCTCCGGTAAAGCGCCTGTATCATTGCGCCTCTTTCGTAATTGCTCTTCTCTATTTTGCAAACGAACAGCCATGAGGCGGCAAACTGCAGAGCGGTGAAAATCGCCGCGTAAAGACCAAGCCTCATGTCCATGTTATCGGCGATGTTCTTGCCATATAGGTTGTCGAACATGATAAACGGATAAAGAGTAACGAAAACCACATGTGTGAATTTCTTTACTTCTTTATCTGTCAGCACTCCCGTCACCTTAAGGGTGATGCCGATGATGAGGTATATGGCCGACGGAATGACGGCATTTACGCAAATTATAAAGTTCTGAAGCATGCTTAAATTCTAACACATACAGGACATAAAATATGAGCGGATATACAGATATCCGCTCAAAATTAAAATTATCTATTTATCTCTCCTGAGCATTTTTGCCTGCTCGTGATAAGGAATGTACTCATCGCCGCTGAAGTAGTTCTTGACAAGCTTAACGACTGTTCCCGAAAGCAGGAATACACCGATCAGGTTCGGTATCGCCATGAGTCCGTTGAATGTCTCAGCAACTTCCCAGATAACTCCGAGATCCATCGTAGCTCCGAGGATAGCCACGAGAGCATAGATGATCAGGAAAGGCTTCGCTGCCTTGCTTCCGAAGATGAATTCAGAGCAGCGTGTTCCGTAAAGTCCCCAGCCGAGGATTGTCGAGAACGCGAAGCAGCACATAGCCACTGCAGTAAATACCGACACCCAGCTGCCGTATGTGTTAGTGAATCCCTGAATCGTAAGTTCAGCGCCGGCAGGCTGGCCGTATTCAATTGATGCTCTTCCGCAGATGATGATAAGTGCTGTCATGGTGCAGATAACTATCGTGTCTACAAACACTTCGAAGATACCGAAGAAACCCTGCTTCACCGGATGATTGACATCTGCACTGGCATGGGCCATGGAACCTGTCCCGAGACCTGCTTCATTTGAGAAGATGCCTCTCGCGATACCCTTCTGTACACTGAGGAACATGCTTCCGACTACGCCGCCGGTAACACCCTTAGGGCTGAAAGCTCCTTCAAATATCGAAGCGAAAGCTCCCGGAACATATCTGAAGTTGATTATGATGACACCAAGACCGAGCAGAATGTAGAAGACCGCCATGAAAGGAACGAGCTTTTCTGTTACTGCTCCTATCCTCTGTACTCCTCCGATGAGGATGAATGCGATGAGTATCGCGAGCACGATACCGATGATCAGGTTGAGCAACCTGATGCCCGATGCTCCAATCAGATTGTATGACGTGAGCGCTGTGTCGATTGATGTCGTGATAGTGTTTACCTGTGTCGCATTTCCCGTTCCGAATACTGCGAGGATGCCGAAGACTGAGAAGACGGCTCCGAGCCACTTCCAGTTTTTTCCGAGACCGTTCTTGATGTAGTACATCGGTCCTCCTACATACGTACCTGTGTCATCGATTTCTCTGAAGTGAACTGCGAGCGTTACTTCGGAGAACTTGGTGCACATGCCGAGGATGGCAGAGATCCACATCCAGAAGACTGCTCCCGGACCGCCTATAGCAAGAGCTCCTGCTACTCCGGCGATGTTGCCTGTGCCTACTGTTGCGGCAAGTGCGGTGCAAAGGGCCTGGAACGGTGTGATTGCTCCCGCTTTCTTCTCGCCCTTGGTAAAGATCTTGCCGAAGGTCTCCTTCATTGCAAGCCCGAACTTCCTTATCTGGATAAATCCTGTGCGGATGCTCAGATAGAGGCCGATGCCCAGGATGCATACCATTGCCGGGATGCCCCAGACAAAGTTGTTGATTGCCGAATTGATGCTAACTAAAGTTTCCATTATTTCTCCTTATCATATGTTTAATGGCAAAAACAAAAGAGAACGTGATTGTATCAAAATACATCATGTTCTCTGTCCCTCTGTTTTTCTTTCCCGAGAGCCAATTTTCGGCTCCCTGTCAATGTCCCCCGGAAAAGGAAAAACCGATGTGAAAAATATCACAAAGAAGCATCCGCCTTCAACCGTTGTTAAAATGTTAACAAGGATAATCCATTTAAAAACATATTGTTACCCTTTGTTGTTTTTCCTTTCCTCTCTCGCATAGACCATCTCTTTTATCTCTTCTATGTCTTCGTGTTCGAGCGAGTCCGCGCCATACATCCCCGCAAGGTTCTCCATGTGATGCCTGAACTCATGCCTTACTACCCCTCTGAGCCTGTCCTTCAGCTGCTCTTCCGACATCCAGCCGCAGGTGCGCGCAAAGGAGCCGTAGTATATTGTGATCTTGTTGCCCTGCCTTGATCTGGTGTATTCACCCATGATCACCATGTCATCATTCTCGGCATATGGCGAAGGCTTGTACTCTTCAGACAGCTGAACGCCGTAATGAAGATCCCTGAAAAAATCATCAGGAAGCTCCCCGCATACCTCATCAAGCATTTCGTAAAACCTGTCTATATCAACCATTTGCGCTTTCTCCTATCAGAAACTACAGTAATATTACGACAATCGAAGTGTGATGACCACTAAAAAATGCCCGGCCGCTGCTGCCAGCCGGGCAACATGTATTCAGTCTTCCCAGAATAACTCATCAAGAGTTTTTCCGAGTTCCCGGCATATCGCTATGCACAGGTTTATTGTGGGGTTGTAGTCTCCCTTTTCTATAGCGCTTATCGTCTGCCTCGACACTCCGATCAGGTCTGCCAGCTGCTGTTGTGAAAGATCCCTGGCAACGCGCGCTGATTTCATCTTAAGGTTTTTCATAAGTGCTCCTTTGCCCTGCCTCAGATATTATCACATATCATCTTCTGCCGCTTCTTCTTTAGCCAGATTGCGTTGCTTTATGCTGATCGAAATCATGATGATTACAAAGGCCACGCAGAAAAGCAGCGATGCACATGGTCCAAATGCGAGCTTGCCGTCCACCATTGCTCCGTCCTTAAGACCTGAGAATCCCGATATAGCGTTGCAGACTATTACGATCCACATAACCGCGCGATACGTTCTTGTATCAGTGCCGACACCGAAGTACGAATCGTTCTTTATACAGTAAAGTGCATATACCATCACGCCTGCCAGAATGATGAAGAAAATGGCAAGTGTCCTTGAGACCGGCAAGGTCTCAAAAGCGTCAAAGCTTTCGATCAGAAGATCAAGTGTAAGAAGTCCCAGCATGGTAAAGCTGGCGTATTTATAGCCCCTGCCCCTTACGAGCTCCTGCCTCTCGTCGAACGTGCCTTTCATCGATTTCTTGCTGAACTTCCAGATAAGAGCGAATATTATCAAAGCGGTCACAATGCCGAATGCCAGACCGGCTGCATAACTTGTACTCATGACAGTTTCCTCCTCCCGGGCGAAGTCCCTTCTCGTCCCTTGCGAGGTCATATTACACTTCTTGTATGTAAATGTCAAATATATTTGACAAAAAATATGAAATATTTTTCATAATGCTTAAAATATCTGAAATTCAAACAAATTGCATGCCGCAAAGTGAAAATCTAAATGTCCAGTTTTCATGGATTTTCTGGGGATTCGTAAAATGAGAAGGTAGCTGTCCATTTTTGAAGCGCCTAAAAGGTACAGCAAATATTCCGCAGCCTGCCGCTTCAGTAAATGCGATGGGCAAATGCCGATCTTGCTCAGGCCTGTATCAATCATTATTGTATAGTTATCCATCACGTTATTAATCCTTGACAGGCGGGAATCAAGGTATGAGCATGAATTATTTAGTCCCTAAACCATAAAAACACCGCTTTAAGGATTAATCACTTTTTCAGAATCCTTACCAATTTATTAAATCTGTACAGTTTCGGGTTGAAAACAATTTTATAATCCCGTCCAGCTATTAATACCGCACTAAAGATTTTTCATACATATGAATAGAATTTCAAAAATGACGTTTTTCAGACTTCTTATTTTGCTTTTGGCAATGGGCTGGTAATCCTTCAATAAACAAAATCAAACATTAAGGACTAATATTTTCGTACTTCATCGTCGTTTTTCGGCAATGAGGGATTAACACTTTTTAAACTATCAAACCATTTGTATCATTTTACATCTTCATAGTCTCAATTGCCGGCTACGCACAAAAGAGGGCGTAAAAGGCGCGTAAAAGACGGGCCGGTAACGACCCGTCTTTTTGTCTTATCAGCTTATTATGTGACTATTAATTAGTTGCTGTCAGGCTTTTCTGGTGGTGCGCTGTTCCCGTCCGGTTTGGCAGGCGGTTCGCCGCTTGGTGGATTTCCTCCAGGGCCGCCGTTCCCATCTGGCTTTTCAGGTGGTTCACCATTTCCATCGGGTTTTGCAGGTGGCTGTCCCCCTGGAGCGTTTCCTCCAGGGCCGCCATTACCATCCGGAACTCCGTTTCCGTCCGGAGTTCCATTACCGGAACCGCTTCCGGTACTAATATCATAAGCCTCGCCTGTTGATGCCGATCCGGCAGTATATTCCTTGCCATCTATATAAAGCTTGTGGCCGTTCAGGTCGATCGCTGAGCCTTCGTTTACTGTCAGTCCGGAGATATAGGAATCCGCTGTAAGGGTCCATGTGCTTCCGTCCTCGATCTCCACATATACGTCCCCGCTCTGTCCGCTGCTATTTATCGACCCTGAGAATGAAGACTTTTCTTTGAGATAGAGATTGAGTATCGAGACATCATCTATAACCATGTCGCCGTTGATGACCTGCTCCGATGCGGTCATGTTCACTTTGCCGCCATTGGAGCCCTCGCTGCCCCATCCGGCTGCCTCAGCACTCAGAAAGACTCCTTCCGCATCCTCGTTAGTGATCTCAACCCCGCTCAGGCTGATTTCGGTAGCTGTGTTGTTCACAAAGAATATGTCTCCGTTTTTGTTGGTGATGCTGCCGCCATTTGCTGTGAATGAAGAAGTTCCCTCTGCAGCATCTCCCGACATCGACTGGTAGATCATGACTGCCTGGTAGTAGTCGGACTTGTCGCTGTTCTTGGTATTGTTATCTGCGATCAGTGTATCGTTATTCAGCGTAACAGAGTTTTTGCCTTCCACAACGATACCCTGTGAAGCTGTCGATTCCATATAGGCATCGCTGACTGTTATATCCGCTGTTGAATAGACAGCCGGAGATCCCATGCCCGTGGTCTTGTAATAACCTTTTGACACGTTCACTGTACCGCCACCGCGGTCCGATCTTATTGCCGCTGATGAGCGTCCTGAAGTGTTGATCGTGAGGTTTTCGGCGTTCATGGTTCCTCCGCCTGTAGTCATAAGGCCGCCGGAACAGTCTCCCTGAGTCTCGATCACCGAATCGGATATATTCACAGTCGTGCCTTCTCCATATGAAAACACTGCGTTCGCATGTGTGCCGTTGGTCTCAATGAGCGAGTCCGCTATTGTAAGCGTGCCTTTTTCAGTCGCGAATACCGCAGAGTTCTCACCATAAAAGTCAGCTTCATCTCCATCAGCATTGCCGGTCTTGGTCACACCTATGTTTGAATACTCGGCTGATTCGCCATTTACCTCTATTGCGTGCTCACCGTCTGCATCATTTGTAAATGTTTCATTGACGGTGATATCTTCTTTTGTCAGGTATCCGGATGCATCTGTGGCTGAATCGTCTGCAGACTGTCCGGCGCATGCGCACAGCCCAAATACCATCATGAAAGCAAGAATGCATGCCAGTATTTTTTTCTTCTTTTTATTATTTTTCATCGTAGGCTCCCATCTCTGATTTATTTTGCAAGCGTATGATAAGCCTTATTGCTTAAGTGAACCTAAAAAAAGGGCTGCGAGTGAGAAAAAACCTTTTGTCAGAAGCGCTCTGTCAAAAGGTTTTCCGTCTGCTCTGTATTGCTTTAGTTTCTTTTGGTCTGTATCTCTGAACAGTTTACTGCTGCATGGTCATGAATTCGTTTACCTTGTTGTAGATCTCAGCCGCACCGATCTCAGCCACACGGCCTGATGCATACTCAGCATCCACCCAATCCTTGATAAAGATGACAACAGCACTGTGCTTGTTGACCTGCTTTTCACCTTTGAGGCCGTAGCTCGCATTGAGCCAGTGTGCGATGCCCGCGGCTCCTGAGCTCTGGCTCACGTTGACCAGAGGCGGACGCTTGAGGAACTTCTCAGTGTCGAAAATGTTATATATCTCTTCGTTCTTGAGGAGTCCGTCTGCATGTATGCCTGCTCTCGTAACGTTGAAGTTGGCTCCCGCAAACGGGGTCTGGGCAGGGAGCGTATAGCCTACGTTCTGCTCATAGTATCTGGCAAGGTCGGTGATGACCGTCGTATCCATTCCGTCGAGTGTGCCCTTCAGCTGCGCGTATTCGAACACCATTGCTTCAAGTGGAATGTTGCCCGTTCTTTCTCCTATGCCGAAGAGAGTACAGTTTACTGCACCGCAGCCATACAGCCATGCTGTCGCCGCATTGACTACTGCCTTATAGAAGTCGTTATGACCATGCCACTCAAGCCATGCACTCGGAACTCTGGCGTATTCGTGAAGGCCGTATATGATACCCGGCACCGATCTCGGAAGAGCTACTCCCGGATACGGAACTCCGAAGCCCATAGTATCACAGACTCTGACCTTTGCAGTCATGCCTTCCTCTGCTGCCATGTCCTGGATGGCGCTGACGAAAGGAACTACAAATCCATAGAAGTCAGCCCTCGTTACGTCCTCAAGATGGCAGCGCGGAGTGATGCCTGCCTCGAATGCGTCATATACGATAGAGAGATAATGATCTATTGCCTGCTTGCGCGACATGCCAAGTTTATAGAAGATGTGGTAGTCAGAGCAGCTTGTGAGAATGCCCGTCTCCTTTACACCCATCTCCTTTACTATCTTGAAGTCTTCCTTTTTAGCCCTGATCCATGTTGTGATCTGCGGGAACTCGAGCCCGAGATCCTGGCACGCTCTGATGGCTTCCTTGTCCCTGTCAGAATAAGTAAAGAACTCGGTCTGTCTGATTATTCCATTCGGCCCTGAGAGTTTTGACATCATCTTGTAGATCTCTACGATCTGCTTGGTGGTGTAAGGTTCCCTCGACTGCTGACCGTCGCGGAAGGTGGAGTCGGTAATGTATACCTGATCCGGCATTCCGAACGGACTTGTTCTGAAGTTGAAGCCTACTTTAGGTATTTCAGTATATTCGAAGAACTCACGATAAAGGTTCGGGTCAGGAATGTCCTGCACCTCGTAGTGATGGTTTTCCATCTCTAGAAGATTGGTCTTCTCATTGAGCCTGGTCCGTCTCTTTGTGATGTCGTCCATTTCTATCTCATCTCTCGTTTTCATTACCAAATCCTCCGGCCCATTTTTTCTGTTGCACGTATATTTGCCATATACGCTCCAAAATGTATACATGTATTTTATGCTACTATCTTTTTGCGGTCAATCTGTTTTTTGCCCTTTTATCTTGGTTTTTCAATATTTTCAGAACGTTTATAACAAAAGAGAGGTGTCTCATACCTGAAACAGCCTCTGTAATTCGCATTTGTTTAGCCTTTGAAAATCTTATTTTTCTAGCTTTCAAAGGTCGATTTTGTATACAATTTACAGGAACCACTCTGATCTTCTCCTCAGAACGCTCATCCTGTTGAATACTCCCTGCGCTACTGCGGCAGCTTTCGGGGAGATCCTGCTTATTTTGTGTACGGGCATCCTGCCGCTTACCTCTACAGGCATAGGCTTTATCTTAAGCTCTTCGATCTCACAGCCGGCAAGTCTCTTGATTTTTTCGGATGCTGCCTTGCTGAAATCCATGATAGCTTCGCCGTCGATGGCAGGTGCTGAACCTCTGGAGCTGCCCCGTCTTGCCATGTAGCTGATCATGAACGCCCCTGCGCCTATTGCCTTGAAACCGCACTCCTCCGCAAGCCTCTTGAGCTCATAGAGCGCGTTCCCGTACTTGCGTCCGCCATATGAGACAGCAGTCAGTGTCATGGCCCCATTGCCTTCTATATTACGTAATGCAGCTGCAGCCGGCAGAGGAATCTTACCCACATAAACAGGCATGCCTATAACCGCAACAGTCTCATCGTCAAGGACGACTCTTCCATCCTGCGCCTTCAGCATATCAAGACACTCGACACTCACATCCAAAGGACTGCAGTCGTCGAGGATCTTTCCTATTTTCCGCGCCAGGGTCTCGGTCATTATTTTCGCGCCCCCGGCCGGGCTGTAGTAGATCCCTATAACTTTTCTGATCATGATGTGTTCGTTGATGCAGAAGCATTCTTACTGACTGACCGTACAAAGGAATTGTAACATCATACTATGCGTGTTATTCGTTGAATGTGTGAATTTTATTAATTGTCAACCGATTCCTGTTCAACCGTCCTGCAGGCAAAATCTATGATGCTTTCGACGTCTGCGAGATCGTTCTCCCTGGTAAGTATCTCGAGCTCATCACCTGCTCTCAGTATTGTGTGTCCGTCCGGTATTATCTCTATGCCTTCACGCACTACTGAAACTATAAGAGTACCTAGAGGCAGTCCGAATTCGGCTACAGTTTTTCCGTCCATATGCGAACCGACATCTACTTCCGCATCAATGACTGTCTTTCTGTCGCGCAGCGATGCCCTGCGGCCTTCGGAGGCTCTGCCCGCAGGAGACTTTCCGAGGCTTCTTTCGAGAAGCTGAGTATAGATCGGTTTTGTCCCCAGAAGTTCGGCGGTAAGGTATGCTACGAGTGACGTGAGCACGAGAGGCAGCAGAGTCGTAAAGTCCCCTGTCATCTCGGTAATGAGCACTACTCCCGTTACAGGAGCACGCACTATTGCGGCGAAATAGCCTGCCATCGCAGTAACAACAAATGCGGTTATGTAACTTTGGTTCAGGCCGGCCAGCCCGAGCAGTCTTGAGAAGAAACCGCCGGTGACGGCACCAAGCACCAGCAGCGGCAGGAATATGCCGCCCGGTGAACCCGATCCGAAGCTCGCTGTCGAAAATATGAATTTGATTATGAGCAGAACTGCCAGAGCTCCGAGTGCGAATTCTCCATGACTTATGCGTGCCACCAGTCCGCTGCCGCTGCCCAGAGCGTCAGGATAAACAAAGAAGAGTATGTATGCCAGGATGAATGCCGCAAGCATGCGTCCCGTCCTTTCAAAGCGCTCACCCGGGATCGTAGGATGCAGCCCGTCGCTTATTATGCTGTATCTTCTGCCCAGCATGCTGCAGACAAATCTTGAGAAAGATTTTCCCAGATGATCAAACCTGTCCTGCATCCATGCTATCGTCCTGTTATAGAAACCGCCGAATACGCCCAATATGAGTCCGAGCAGTATAAGTGCCCAGTAATACCTTAGCGGAAGGGCGTGTTCGATATCAAAACCGAAGACCGGGGTGAGCCCCAGGACGTTTGCTACTACAAAATCCCCTGCCGCGCTCGCTGCCATGGTGGTCAGGAGGACTTCCGCAGAAAAGTTCCTGTGGAGCTCTTCGAGACTGAATATGGCGCCTGCGAGCGGTGCTCCGAACGCGGCCGAGAGGCCTGCTCCCGCTCCGCATGTTATCAGAAGGCGCTCCTCGGTGAGCAGGCGATGGCCGGCCCTGGCCACCCCCTTGCCGACCATCGAGCCGAGCTGAATGCTCGGCCCCTCCCGGCCAAGCGCGAGTCCGCCTCCTATCGCCAGCGCGCACCCCGTCATCTTGCAGACGATCACACGCCACCAGTTCATATCCTTCTGCCCTCTGAGTTCAGCTTCCACCTGCGGGATGCCCGAGCCGGCGATATCCGGCTCCCTTCCCAGCAGCCACGATACGACCACTGCGATCACAATCAGTATTCCTGCACATAGCAGTGCCGCAGGCAATCCGCCGTCATGTACATAAGCAGACAGCATGCCCCTGAGCCTGTCCGCTCCTGTCAGCATAAGTCTGAACACGGAAATGAGGGCCCCTGTTATAAAACCTATCAGGGTGCCCTCAACTATTAACACATATTTGAATCTCTTGCGCCGGTCAAGGTTCGCTACGACCGGAGATCCGCTGCTTTTTTCTGTTTCTTTCATTACTTAATCGGCTTGATTTGCTGCAGCCATCATCTCATTTTTTTCGATCGCCTTCTTCTCTAAAGCTGCCCAGTAGTCTTTCTTTTCCGGCCTTCCTCTGTTGATGATGATCAGCACGATGATCATGACTATCAGAATGAGCGATGATCCGAGGCTTCCTTCAACGCCGAAGTTCACATTATAGAACAGCCCGTTTCTGGCAGATGCCGCTTCGAGCTTGAATATCGAGTATTCCGAAACGATACCGCTGTTCGGCAGTCCGAAAATAATGTTCTGCGTATAGTTCCATGCAGTGTGGAACCAGAAAGCGACCCATACGCTGTCATAGTAGTACACGATCAGCGCCCAGAAAACGCCCACCAGGAATATCTGAGATCCTGCCAGAGGCGTGAATCCCGGGTTAGCCATATGCATGGCCATGAATACTATGGCACTGAACACTATCGCTACCAGCGGATTGCGGTATCTTCTCCGCAATTTCTGATAAAGGTAGACCCTGTCAGTAAGCTCCTCAGAGCTTGACTGGATAAATACAGCTATAAGGAAAACCAGCAGCACCAGCGGATCAATGCCGTTGTACGAGAGCTTGATATCTCCTGTGATCACCGACATAAGTATGCAGAATCCGTTCGATCCGAAGCCCAGCAGCAGACCGATAAGAATGCCTTTAAGGTTGTTGCCGGTCCTGTTTGGCGCCAGAGCTTTCAGCATCGGCCTGTTCTTTTTCGGTATTGCCATGAACAAAAGGCCTGCGATCCAGACTCCGATGGTGATCAGATAGTCCGACAGGAAAGCTCCCAGGTTATCACTGCCAAGCCAGGCCGTCAGTTTTTCCTCAATATCCAGATAGCCGAACAGCAGAAGAGATATAATCCCTCCGATACCTACGACAATGAGTGAGAGAATCGCTGCGATGATAAAGTTATCCGGAATGCCTCCGCACGGTCTTATGACTTTTTGCATTTTTTCTTTCATGCTGCTATCCCTTTCAACGCTGACAACTCCGGATTCCGGATCCCATCAAATCAACCGTTCTATTTGCCGAACTCCTCCGCCCACTGATTGAAGTAGTCGATCTGCATGGCTTTCTTGACCTCGCTCAGAGTCTGCTCAGCAGTTCTTCTGGCCTCTTCCGTACCCTCGGTCAGGGCTGCGATGACTTCTTCAGGATGAGACTCAAAGTACGCTCTCCTTTCTCTTATCGGAGTAAGGAACTCATTCAGCACGGCAAAGAGGAACTTCTTAACCTTTACATCGCCGAGTCCGCCTCTTCTGTAGTGAGCCTTGAGTTCGTCAAGATCCTTATACTCAGGCAGGAACTTCTCGAAAGAATCAGGCTGCACGAAAGCGTCGAGGTATGTGAATACCGTGTTGCCTTCTACCTTGCCCGGATCACTCACCTTGAGATGTCCAGGATCTGTGAACATCGACATTACCTTCTTGCGCAGAGTCTCCTCATCGTCCGAAAGATAGATGGTATTTCCGAGCGACTTCGACATCTTTGCCTGCCCGTCGGTTCCCGGAAGTCTGAGGCACGCCTCGTTGGAAGGCAGATAAATCTCAGGCTCAACGAGCACATCGCAGTCGTATGTGCGGTTGAACGACCTTACGATCTCCCTGCACTGCTCGAGCATAGGCTCCTGGTCCTCGCCGACCGGAACTATAGTCGCCTTGAAAGCAGTGATATCACTGGCCTGGCTTATAGGATATGTAAAGAATCCTACCGGAACGCTTTCGCCTTCAAAGCCTCTCATCTTGAGTTCGGACTTTACGGTCGGGTTTCTCTGTACTCTGCTTACTGTGACGAGGTTCATGTAGTATACCGTCAGCTCGTGAAGCTGCGGAATCTCCGACTGTATGAACATGTGCGTCTTTTCAGGAACGAGGCCCACTGACAGATAGTCGAGTGCAACCTGGAAAACGCTCTCTCTGACCTTCTTCGGATTGTCGAAGTTGTCGGTCAGAGCCTGCGCGTCAGCGATCATTACAAATATTTTATCGTAGCTCGGATCATCCTGCAGCTCGAGTCTCTGTCTCAGAGATCCTACATAATGTCCGATGTGAAGTCTTCCGGTTGGTCGGTCGCCCGTAAGCATGATTTTCTTTTTCTTTTCAGCCATTGTTTTCCCCTTTTATATTTTCATAGACAGCATCGTATTGTTTCCCCCTGATCAGCGACGCCATCGATAAATCTGTTTTTCAGTCACCACCGCGTCAACAGGTCTGTCGTGAGGCTCCGTCGGTATCTCGTCAGCGAGTACCTCTTCGTAGCACATAGCCAGTGTGAAGCAGTCTTTTCTGATCTTAGTCAGGTATTTATCGTAATATCCTGCTCCGTGACCTATTCTGTTGCAGTTTCTGTCGCACGAGATGCACGGAAGTATAATCAGGTCTATGTACTCAGGCAGCATCATCTCGGTATCTGCAGAAGGCTCAGGTATCCCGTAAGCGCCCGGCACCAGATCATCAAAGCTCTTGATCACTCTGGCCTCCATGGCATCCACAGTACCCGTCCTGTGGCCTTCTTCATCGAGATCTACGCACAGCGGCAGGCAGACTCTTTTGCCTTCCTCCAGCAGTTTGCTTATGAGTGCAAGCGTAGCAGGTTCCTTGCCGACAGAGCAGTAAGCCAGTATAGTCTTGCAGTCGCGCACCTCAGGCATTGTAAGCACATTCAAAGAGATGGCAGCAGAAGCTTTGCTTCTGTACTCCTCTGAAGTCGCATTGAGCTTTGCGCGTATTTCCTTTCTGAGCAATTCTTTTTCGATCATGCTTCTATTGGATTTCCTTCTGCGTCACGCGGTGTCATTTTGCTTATTATAGTCCTTCTTATACGTTTCGTATAGAGTGCTGACATCGTAAAGCCGGCGACTTCCGCGCAAGGGAAAGCCCACCATACCATGTTGACTCCTCCGATCTTTGCGAAGATGTAGGCACACGGAATTATGATGAGCAGCTGTCTTACCAGCGAGATGTTCATGCTGTATACGCTCTTGCCAAGCGCCTGGAAGGCCGCTCCTCTCATTATCGCATATCCCGCAAACGGGAAATTGAGCGATATGATATGGAGCGCGACTACGCCCATAGATACCATTTCAGGCGGAGCATTGAACAGTGCCATAAGCTGTTCCGGGAAGAGCCAGAAAACAATAGTGCCGACAGACATAACGCCGATACCGTATCTGACGCCGATGCTCATGGTCTTCTCGAGCCTGTCTCTTCTGTCCGCGCCGTAATTGTACGCGATGATAGGCACCGAAGCGTTGTTCATGCCGAAGAGAGGCATAAATACGAAGCTCTGCAGCTTGAAGTATACTCCGAAAGTCGTTACTGCCAGATCAGAGAACGAAGCAAGTATCTTGTTGAGACTGAAGTTCATGACAGCGCCCACGGACTGCAGCACTATCGATGGGATACCTATCCTGTAGATTTCCTTCATGGTCTGCCAGTGCGGACGCATCTTGTGTATGGATAGTTCCACCTCTTTGTTGAACTTTCTGTTGAATGTAAAGCCAAGTATGCATCCGAGTATCTGGCCGAAAACTGTTGCAAGCGCTGCTCCTTTTGCACCCATAGCCGGGAGTCCGAAGAACCCGAATATGAGTATAGGGTCGACTACCGCGTTGAACAGAGTGCTGGACACCTGCATGTAGAAAATATAGTTAGTCTTGCCCGTGCCCTGGAGCAGTCTCTCGAACATCGACTGTATCATCGGAGCAATCGAGAGCCACTGGGTTATACGGAGATACGCTGTTCCCTCTGATATTATCATCGGGTCAGTATTGGCCGAAGTGATCAGCCTCATGATCGGTCCGGCAAAGCAGCCTATCACGAAGAAGATCGTATAGTTGATGGCTGCCAGTATGAATCCGTTGTGCGCCACCTTGTCCGCCTTGTCGTACTGTTTTGCTCCGAGATATCTGGAGAGCAGCGCGCTCATTCCTACTGCAGTACCGATACCGAACGCTACATTGAGGTTCTGGAACGGGAAGCAGTATGAGACCGCTGTCAGCGAGTCCGTGCTGTAATGACCCAGATAGATCGAGTCTACGATATTGTATAGCGCCATGACGAACATCGATACCGCAAGAGGCGCCGACATTTTGAGAAGAAGCGGATGGACAGGCTCAGTACCGAGCTTGTCCGAGTCGCGCTTTTGCGTCATATTGCTTTCTGTCTGTATGCTTTCTGCTTTGTTTTTATCTTCCATGTAAATACTTAAACTAATTATGTATCAGCTGCGCAGTTCCTCGCCCTTTCTGCGGGCTGCAGCGCGCTGGAATGCTTTTACGATCTCAACGATAGGTATAATGAGGATCGCGAGTCCCATTGCGATACCGTACTCTTTCAAGCTGATCGTTGTGAACTCGAAGAGAGCTGCCAGAGCAGGGATCTCAATGACAACTGTCGTAAGCAGAAGTGCCATTGCGGCAGAACCCCAGAGCCAGAGATTCTGCTTCGAGAGTTTGAACAGCGACTGTCTGCGCGACCTCATGTTGAACGAGTGGAATATCTCGGTCATGGACATAGTCAGGAACGCCATCGTAATGCCGTCGTTGCTCGCAACAATGTGCCACTGTCCGGTCTCAAGGAACTCTCCGATGAAATATGCGATGAGCACCAGTATCGTCGTTACTGTTCCCTGATAAATTATATCCACGTCCATGCCGCCTGCGAAGACTCCTTCACGCGCACTTCTAGGCTTCTGCTTCATGGCATCGCCCTCACCTTCTTCCATTCCGAGAGCCAGTGCCGGAAGCGAATCGGTGATCAGGTTGATCCAGAGCAGGTGTGCCGGCTTGAGGATCGTGAAGTTAAGTATCGTTGCGATAAGTATCGACAGCACCTCGCTTATATTCGTAGCCAGCAGGAACTGTATCGACTTCCTGATATTGGAGTAGATGCGGCGTCCCTCTTCGACTGCCGAAACGATCGTAGCGAAGTTATCGTCCGCCAGAATCATGTCGGCAACGTTCTTTGTGACGTCCGTTCCGGTGATACCCATGCCCACTCCTATATCAGCGGACTTGATAGCCGGTGCGTCGTTTACACCGTCACCTGTCATAGCGGTGACCATCCTTCTGGCACGCCATGCTTTAACTATCCTTACCTTATGCTCAGGCTGCACCCTCGCGTATACCGAATATGTGCTTACCTTATTCAGGAGTTCTTCGTCACTCATGTCATCGAGTGCAGCTCCGAGGATAGCATCATCCGCGCTCTCTATGATACCGAGGTCCTTACCAATTGCGACAGCTGTGTCGAGCTGGTCACCTGTGATCATGATAGGCCTGATGCCTGCAGTACGGCACTCCGCTACCGCAGCCTTTACTTCAGGTCTGATTGGATCGATCATTCCCAGAAGGCCTATGAAGATGAGATCATGCTCGAGAGCCTCGTCCGAAAAGTCAGTAGGTCTCTCGTGATATACGCGTGCTGCAAGTGAGAGCACTCTGAGTGCCTTGCCCGCCATTCTGGAGTTGTCTCTTTTAACGTTAGCAGCAAGCTCCTCCGTCAGAGGCTGTATGCCGTGGTCTGTAAGGATGTGCGTACTGTGTCTTAATACCACATCCGGAGCTCCCTTTGTGAACTGTACATATTCCGATCTCGCGATCAGCTTGTCGAGCTCGGTGTCGAGCCCAGCCGGCGAATCCATGTC
The DNA here is from genome assembly GCA_045114615.1 of Anaerovoracaceae bacterium. Taxonomy (GTDB): domain Bacteria; phylum Bacillota; class Clostridia; order Peptostreptococcales; family Anaerovoracaceae; genus Crickella. Next base: position 73,819 of record JBGUKU010000101.1, on the reverse strand, counting down.
GTTGTTCTTATGAACAGTGGACATCATCTTACGGCCTGAATCGAACGGAGCCTCTCCCACGCGCGGGAAGAGATTGACGAGTTCAGTCTTCGGAAGATTCTGTATTGATGAATATGCTACGAGAGCTGCCTCTGTAGGCTCGCCCACAACTTCCTCAACACCGTCTTCGTTGACCTTGAGTTCAGCGTCGCAGCAGAGAGCCATACCCGCAGCAAGTACATCTCTGTCGTGACCCGCGTAGTCAACGACTGTCATCCTGTTCTGGGTCAGGGTTCCTGTTTTGTCCGAGCAGATGATCTGAGCGCAGCCGAGCGTCTCAACAGCAGTGAGCCTTCTGATGACAGCATTCCTGTGAGACATCTTTGTAACGCCGATAGACAGTACTATTGTAACTACCGCAACGAGTCCTTCCGGAATAGCCGCAACGGCAAGCGATATCGCAAGCATGAAGGTGTCGATCATGACATCCATGCTGAGCCTGCCGGCCTTGATGACTCCGAGTACGAAGATGAACGCGCAGATGCCGAGCACCAGTTTGGTGAGAATGCGCGAGAGCTGTGCCAGTTTGATCTGCAGCGGCGTGAGCTCTTCCTCAGCTTGCGAGATCGCGTCGGCGATCTTGCCCATTTCGGTATCCATACCGGTTCCGGTGATGACAGCCTTTCCTCTTCCGTATACGACGGTGCTGCCCATATATATCATGTTGCGCCTGTCGCCGAGAGGAACGTCTTTGGCATCGGATCCAAGCTCAAGCGCGTCGCTCTGCTTTGTGACCGGCACCGACTCTCCGGTCAGCGCGGCTTCCTCTACCTTCATCGATGCTTCTTCTATGATGCGGCCGTCAGCAGGTATGCTGTCTCCAGCTTCGAGTATGACCACATCGCCCACGACGAGTTCGCTGCTCTCTATGCTCACGATCTGCCCGTCGCGCAGAACTTTGGATTTCGCAGCTGTCATCTGCTTCAGTGCAGCGATAGCTTCTTCAGCCTTGTTCTCCTGCACGACTCCGAGCACGGAGTTGAGAACTACGACGAATAAGATAATGAATACATCCGACGGGTTCTCGTGCTGATACAGCGAAGTGATCAGTGAGAGAGCTGCAGCTGCAAGCAGGATTATGATCATCGGATCCTTCATCTGGTCGAAGAACCTTGCGATGCTGCTCCTCTTTTTTGCTTCAATAAGTTTGTTTGGTCCGTTTGCTTCAAGTCTTGCCGCCGCTTCTGCAGACGACAGTCCTTTTTCTTCAGAACCGGTCTCGGCGAGCACCGATTCGACGGACTCAAGATAAGGTCTGCAACCTTCTTTCATGGTGAATGATCCCCCTTTTTTATTTGTCCGATAACTTGATAGTGACCGGTGGGATCAGGTGCAGACATCGCGCCTTCGATGTCCCGGCCTCATCCCGCAGATAACTGACGAATTATATCATTTTTGAGAACCTATTTCCACAAAAACAACGCTGATGACATGCCGATCCGAGCGTCGCGGAGGAGACGCTAAGGATGCCCGGGATGGCATCCTCGGCGACGCAGCGGGCGAGAAAAGGCATGCCAACAGCGTCTCTTTGTTTTTTTAAAGAACTTTAAGAAAACCGTTGAATTTTCAAAGTGTTGAAATATCAAGTATTTGTTTTGACGGGAATACGGTTGACATTTTTTTGACGATGTTTTTGTTTGACATCACATTTTCAACACATTAGAATTTATTTGTATAGATTCAGATTGGGGTAGTATGTTTTTTTCGATCTGGACGAGTACGACCATTCTTATAAGTTATTGGATTTTTTAAGGAGGTTTTTTTATGAGCGTTGGTGAATTTATAGGCTGGTTAGACGGTCTTGTATGGGGTACCGTAATGATGGTTCTCATCATCGTTGTAGGTATTCTCCTGTCCGTTAGAACCAAGTTCCACCCACAGAGAAGGCTCGGATTATCCCTCAAGTACGCTGTAAACAATGAGGACGGCGCAGAGGGAGACGTATCCAGCTTCGGAGCTCTGACAACAGCTCTCGCTGCTACAGTAGGTACAGGAAACATCGTAGGTGTATCCACAGCTATCATGGGCGGCGGTCCTGGAGCTCTCTTCTGGATGGAGTTCGCAGCATTCTTCGGAATCGCTACAAAGTACGCAGAAGGTGTTCTTGCTGTCAAGTACAGACACGTAAAAGAAGACGGCTCGATCCTCGGCGGACCTTTCTACTACATTGAAAAGGGCATGGGCCCTAAGTGGAAATGGCTCGGCAAGCTGTTCGCTCTCTTCGGCTCACTCGCCGGAGCTCTCGGTATCGGAACATCCACACAGGTAAACGGTATCGTAAACGCTATCAACAAGGTAGCTGTTGAGGCTGGCGCAACAAAGGTTGCTTTCACAGCATTCGGTGAGGATGCAACATGGGTCAAGGTCATCGCTACTATCATCATCACAGCAGGCACTATCGCCGTAATCGTCGGTGGTATCCAGAGGATCGCTCAGGTAACTGAGAAGATCGTACCTGCAATGATGGTACTCTACGTAGTATCCGCTCTGCTGGTATTCTTCTTCAACATCGGTCACCTCGGTGAAGCTCTTGTAAAGGTATTCTCCGGTGCATTCGGTGCTAACGCTGAGTACGCTGCACTCGCAGGCGGAGCAGGCGCTGCATTCAGACTTGCGATCCAGAAGGGTGTTGCGAGAGGTATCTTCTCGAACGAGGCTGGTCTTGGTTCCGCTCCTATCGCTGCTGCTGCTGCACAGACAAAGGAGTGCGTGCGTCAGGGCATGGTTTCCTCGACTGGTACATTCCTCGACACTATCGTCATCTGCACAATGACAGGTCTCTGCGTAGTTATGACAGGCGCAAACGAGCAGGGTCTCGAGGGCGTAGAAGTAACAATGTGGGCATTCGGACATGGATTCCCATGGCCAACAATGGTAGGATATGTGATCCTCGCTACATGCCTCGCACTCTTCGCATTCTCGACTATCCTCGGTTGGGACTACTACGCTGAGAGATGCTTCGACTACTTCACAAATGGCAACAAGGGTGCTATCAGTGCATACAGATGGCTGTATGTAGCTGCTGTAGCTATCGGACCTTTCCTGCCACTCGGAGTTGTTTGGGACTTCGCTGACCTGATGAACGGACTCATGGCATTCCCTAACCTGGTTGCTCTGTTCGCTCTCTCCGGCATTGTTGCAAAAGAGACATTCGACTTCTGGGAAAGAAGACAGTCCGGCGCATACAACGACAACCTGCCAAAGAAGGCTAAAAAATAGTCTAACGGCTTAACGATCAATCGATCACAAAAATCAAACCAATAACTAAAAGGACCCCGCACTCCGGTGCGGGGTCTTTATTATCACATTTTTCCTCGTTTATTATCGCCTTCATTATATGGCGAATATCTGTAATCTTTAACTTTTTCTATTTCTTTTTCTGATTCTGAGGGCCAACTACAGGCTCGGCTTTCACCTTTTTCCAGGTCTTTCTCACCTGATCGATCTGCTTCTTGTCTACGTTTCTCTTCTTCAGCTCTCTGACGTACATCTCTTCAGTCATCCCGATCTGCTTGTAGTACTTGATCATTTCTTTTTCCTTGTACTGGATGAAGAAATAAAGTCCTCCGACTACGGCAGCACCGATCACCATTGCGATCAGCAGTCCCCACCATTTGAGCTTCAGGATCAGCAGTATTGAAAGTGCGATCCAGACTACGCCGATAGCGATTGCTCCGATTCTGAGCGTTTTCTGATCAAGCCCCTTAGGCGCCTTGAGTCCCTGTGTGTTGATCTGCTGTCTGTAAAGATTCTTCTGGTATCCGCCGGACGGACGGTTGTAATTCATATTTCCCTGCATTCCGCCCTTTGCTTTTCCGTATCTGTTCTTTGCCATGTTCTTTTTCCCTTCTAATAGGTTGTTCTTTTTTTACTATGTGAGTTTATCACATTATCGGGCGGTGTCAAGGCGTACCCGAGAGAGGAACTTTTGTGGCTTCATTGAAAATCGCACGCTTGATGCTGTATTATTAGAGTACTATGAAAATGACAGATTTGCTTGAAAAAGACAAAGACAGGCTGCTTACGGAGCTATCCGCTGCAGCCTCTGCCGAGAAGGCCATCCACGTTCTCGAAAATGAGATCGACAAGCTGCTCCTTAAGCACAACGAGCAGTGTGAGACCGACCGTGAAAGGGAGTCCGCCGCATACATGATGCAGGCGGTCAGGCTTTCCCTGCCTCTGATCGATTCCAACGGAAAAATCAAAGTGTGGGAAAGCGGTCATACGAGCGAAACAGATACAGGAGGATCCTTTAAGCCATCGTTCCTTGTGCTCCTTATCGTCGGCCTTGCGCTATGTGTCTTTGGGTTCGGGCCTCTGATGATGGATGCCTATACGGCAGCAGCTTCCAATGCCCGTGATCAGGTGTTATTGCACGGAGGTGCTACGTTAGTAGGCCTGATCGCCCTTTATTTCTCGGGCTACTTATACGGCTGTCCTAAAAAAGTAAAGGGTAAGAAGGAATATCAGGTGGATATCCGCATAGATGCCGACCGTATCTACCGCAGCTTCCGCACTGCCCTGCTGTCAGTAGATCAGAGCCTCGAAGAGATAAACGCCGCAGAGCGCTGGAAGGCCCGTGAAAAGGCCGGCAGCATTGAAGGCAGGACTGTCTCGCAGTCCGAGCTGGATCTCTTCTCTGACCTTCTCGCTGCGGCATACAGCGGCGATCCGGAGTACGCTCTCGAAAAAGTTGAGCAGATAAAGTACTTCCTCCACAGACAGCAGATAGAGGTACTGAATTATAGCAAAGAGAATGAGAAATACTTCGATCTCATGCCGGGAAGCAAGGCTGCCACGATAAGACCTGCCATGGTAGCACAGGGCGGGCTTCTTAAGAAAGGCCTGGCCTCCACCGGCAGATAAGCTACAGAAAGGCTGAACAATGGATCGTTTTTTCGGATTTGACCTGGGAGATGCCGAGAGCGCAGTCGCCAGACTTCACAAGGAAGATCAGGTGGTGCCTGAGATGCTCACCGTCGTTGGTGAGCAGAGTTTTATTACGGCCTACGCGCAGCTCTCATCCGGCGAACTCCTTATAGGCGAAAAAGCCTGCTATGCAGACAATGTAATCAAGCGCAAGATACGCTTCAAAAGCAGATTCCTGACAGACCGCTCAAGTGCAGCAGATGTAAAGAGCTTCGCAGCGGGTGTGCTCGGCGAGCTCTATGGAAGCGGTGATCTTATCAAGAACGAAGATTGCTCGTTCTATGTAGGCTGCCCTGCAGGCTGGAACAAGAATACAAGAGAGCATTACCGTGAGATCTTCGAGAGCGCGGGATATCCTCCTGCAAAAATAATCTCTGAATCAAGAGCGGCGATGGTAAGCGCATGTCAGTCCAAGCACCTGCAGATAGGTGTAGACATCCTTTCCAAGCCGGTGCTTGTTGTGGACCTAGGCTCATCAACTACTGACTTCGCGTATATCATGGGCGGCAAAGAGGTAGAGATGCAGACAGCCGGCGAGGTCGTTCTCGGCGGCGGCATCATGGACGAGATCCTGCTACTGGAATCCGTAGAAGCCTCAGGCCTCGCGCGCAAGAAGATCAAATCCGTCTTCGAAGCCAGCGATGCATGGAAGAACTACGCCGAATTTGCTGCGCGCAGACTCAAGGAGAAATACTTCTCCGACGAAGACTACTGGACTCACCACGATTGTAAAGAGACGATAGTCCTGCACTATGACCGTCCTGTCAAGTTCACCCTCAGGATGAACGGCGGTATCGCAAAACAGCTCGTGAACAGAAGAGTCCCTATGCTGAACAACAGATCCTGGAAAGAAGTCTTTATCGCTTCACTTAAGGATGTGAAGGACAATATTTCAGGTCAGCAGCCGGAGCTCATCTTCCTGACAGGAGGAGTCAGTAAGCTGGCCGCCATCAGAGACTGGTGCAGCGAGGTCTTCACTGACTCTGTCATAATCTCCGCTACTGACCCTGAATTCTCAGTAGCAAGAGGTCTGGCATACTGCGGGCGTATAGATGAGGACATCAAGGAATTCCGCGAGGATCTCGATAAACTCATCAAAGCAACCACGATCGAAGATATTGTGGAAAAGCATATTCCTCTGCTTTACAAGGATGCAGTCGACTGTCTGGTTGACCCTATTATAGAGCAGGTAGCGATGCCGCTTTTCGACAGATGGAGAGATGGTGAGATACAGAAACTCTCAGATACCGACGAAATACTTCAGGTAGAGGTTGCGGAATTCCTGAAAAAGGATGAGACAAGAGAACTGCTGGCAGGGCCGATTACCTCATGGCTCAAGCCGGTCATCGAAGAGCTTGAGTCCTATACGGTACCTATTTGCATCAAGCACAGGGTACCTTACACTGCATTGAGCCTAAGATCGTATCTCTCTGCTGACGACATAGATATCAAGGTGGATGCCAAGAACATCTTCGCAGTTGAGGAAATGACATTCCTCATAGACTCGATCGTCACTGCGATCGTCGCGATCCTCATATCCGCGATCGACCTCATCCCATTCATGGCAGGCCCTGAGGGCGTAATCATCGGTGTCATCGCATCAGCCGTTGTACTCATACTCGGCAAAGACAAGATGCAGGAGCGGATCCTGACCGCCGACATCCCTAAAGCAGTCCGCAAGCTTGTCCCGAAGAACACATTCAAGATGCGTAAGGACAGCATTTGCAGGGACGTCAAAGAATCTTTCTATGAGAGTCTCGAGCAGGAGAAAAGCGACGAAATCACCAGACGCATGGTAGAAGAGATCTCCTCTCAGATCGAGCACACTCTGGTAAAGATGGCTGAAGTCGTCGAGATCCCGCTTGGCTAGATAATACCCGCACAATATCAAAGGGCATACCCGCCGGGGTATGCCCTTTTTATTGATCGCATTAAGAAAATACTATTCCATGTATGTGTTCATGTATTTTTCCCAGATCTCGTCCGGTACAAGGCGGCCTCCGGTCGCCCAGCAGACCTGTGTGGCGTTCGCCAGCTTTTCCGGTGTGAGACCGTGTTTTTCAAGGTATGCCTTACCCTGTTCGTATTTATTGATGGTGAGCGGACCTATGAATGCCGCACAGCTCGACGGCTCGATGAATATGTCCTCCGTCTCCTTCAGCATTCTCATATAGTCGAAGAGAACAGCATCGCGTACGGTGAAGTCTCCTGACAGCAGATTGCGGCAGATCCTCGTGACAAGTCCCGATGGGCTTGCACAAGCCAGACCATCCGCAGCTGACATTCCGGTAAGACCGAAGTCGCTTACATTCACCTCATTGAACCTGTCGGAAGCCATTCCGAGCAGAACCGAAGGGAAAAGAGTCGGCTCACAGAAGAAGATATGTACGTCGTCCTTGAAGAGGCGCTTGAATCCATAGCAGACTCCGCCCGGAGCTCCGCCTACTCCGCATGGTACGTAGATAATCATCGGATGATCTTTGTCGACAGCAACACCCTTTTCTTCGAGCTGTTTCTTCATTCTGCCGGCTGCTACAGCATATCCGAGGAAGAGCGGCAGCGAATATTCATCATCAACGAAGTAACTCGTAGGATCGAGGTCAGACAGCCTGCGTCCCTCGCTTACAGCCTTTGAGTAGTCCTCTTCATACTCGATGACATCGACTCCCTTGCTGCGGAGCATGTCCTTCTTCCACTGCCTTGCGTCAGCAGACATATGCACCTTAACCTTGAATCCCAGGAAGGCACTCATTATGCCGATCGACAGTCCGAGGTTTCCGGTAGATCCGACCTGCACAGTGTGCTTTCCGAAGAACTTCTTCATGTCGTCATCGGCGAACCTTTCATAATTGTCGTTCTCAGTGATGAGTCCGGCTTCAAGCGCAAGATCCTCTGCATGCTTCAGCACCTCGTAAATGCCTCCTCTTGCCTTTACTGATCCTGCGATCGGAAGGTGGCTGTCCATCTTGAGCATGAACCTTCCCGGTATCTCCGCGCCGTACTTTTCTTCAAGTGCTTTCTGCATCTCAGGTATATCGGCAAGCGGCGACTCGATAAGTCCGTCGTCTTCCGCTGTCTCAGGGAAGCACTTCTTAATGTAAGGAGCGAACTTGTGCAGCCTTCTTTCGGTATCCTCTATATCCTCATCAGTCACTACCAGCTGGCAGAGCGCATCCGTCATCTCAAACGGAAGCAGCTTATCGTTGATCCACAGGGTCTCAGTCTGCTCTGCTATGTCTTTAAAGACCTGATCCCTTTCGATCATTTCTTTTGCGTATTCCTTGATGCTCATTCTGCACCCTCCCTTTTATTGCTTTGATCTTTTTACATCGGTCCTTTATCTTTCACGAAAGTATGATCCATCTTTCTGCGGATCGCAAGCGGTGATATCTTGTGTGTCGATCCGTCGCTGAAGTGTCTGAACGATTTGTTCAGACGACTGACAGGGCGCCAGTACGGCAGTCCCCCGCCGTTCGGGTTCTGGAAGTGCACGAAGTTTGCGACATAGTGTACCATCTCGTCCTTAAGATCATAATCGATCTGTTCGAACGGACGCCAGCACTTATCCATGTTGCCGAACATGTACCAGAGATCCGATCCGTGGAAAGCCTTGAAGCTTTCTCCCGGAAGATGCCTGTCAAACAGATAGCCGTAGACAGGTGATTTTCCATGTCTTACATGCTTCATTGCCCATCCGATGGCCATGTCATAAATGATATACGGCATGAAGTCCTGCGATGTGACTCCGATAATCATCGGCACATCAAGATATTTTCTTTTTCGGATGACTCTTTGCGGGAGCTCAGGGATTATTTTTCCGTCGATACCGGGCTGGACAGCCTGGAAGCTCCAGTTCTCCCTAGACTCCTCATACCATGCTTCCCAGATGACCTCAGGCGGAAGTTTTTTGAACTCCTGGGTCGTCTCTACTCCTGCGCGTCTGCGGACACCTTCCCAGAAAGGCAGTGACTTTTCCTTTGTCCACGGTTTTGTAATAAGCGGAACCGCTCCGGCACCGGACATCAGCACAGCGCCTTTTACTATCCACTTGAGATCCTGCGTATACATCAGGTTCATTATTGACATGGCGCCTGCGGACTGTCCCATTATGGTGATCTTATCGGGATCGCCGCCGAAGTCAGCGATATGATCGTATATCCATCTGAGTCCGAAGGCCATGTCATGCAGCCCGTAGTTGCCTGACTCGTAAAGTGAGAACACATTCAGACGATAACCGAGCGACACGAATACGACGTTATGCTTCGCGTATTCGGTGCAGGTCCCGTAAGGGAGCTCTCCGACGGTACCCGTCTCGAAGCCCCCGCCGTGGATGAATACCAGAACCGGATCCTTCTCCGCATTCTCCCTTGTGATTATATTCATAGTCATAGGAGATTCGGCGAATTTAAACTCCTGGTCACTGCGGAATTCCTTGTGGTAAAACGCATCCGGGCCTTCCGACTCATCCCTGTAGGTAAGGTACTGATAGCAGTCGGTCTCCATCCCCGTTGCATCAAACACATCCCACTCCGGGTAAGGCTTCGGCTCCTCAAAACGCTCTGTCACGGCATAAGGGATACCTCTGTACATGCAGACCCCTTTGTCCACCGTTCCTATGACTTTCCCAAGACCCGTCTCTATCTCTATTCTGCTCTTCATCTTATTGTCTAAAACGGATCGCTTACCAGAACTTTTCCGTCTTCCTGAATGATAATATTCATACCGTCCTTAACGTATTCAAGGAATTCGTCACCCAGCGAATCAACTACCGGCATCTTTGCTTCAGGAGCATCAAGCCATACATCGGCCAGAACAGCTCCGGCAGCCGCAAGTGAATCGATAGGATTCGAGAACAGCATCGCTGCAGGCTGGCGTCCCATGGAGCAGGCACAGTAAAGAACGAGTCCGCCTGTGGTAGATCCTATTGTCTGCGGCAGGCAGAGTGCCTTTCCGGCCATCTGTTTTCCGTATAAATCCGGATTGTTCTGGTCACCGCAGGTAGCTTTTTTGTCGCCGAACTGAAGTGCCTTCTGGAAAGAGGCGAGTGTGTTAAGACCGCCATGTGATACGAGCGCCTCAGCAGAGACTCTGCCCGGCGCGACTACGCGTCCCTGGAATGTCTTCATTTCTATTTGCCTCCTTTCCTGTTACGGGTGATCTGCTCTGCGATCTCATCATCCGTATAGAAGCGTGCTGATGTGTAGGTTCTGAGCTTGTTGCTCGAAGTAATGACAGGCATTTTCTCGCTTAGCGGATTGTTCATATACATGAGCGGACAGATATACGAAGTGATGACTCCTGTCGCCCTGAGCCTGTCGGCATATTCTGTCTTTCCGAACGCTTCGAGAACGTCAGGAGCAGCGGTAAAGACTGTCGGTACCGAAACCTTTGACGCACCGCTCTTTGCGAGCCCTTCCTCCACCTTTTCTGTCCAGTCCTTGAGCTGCTGCAGACTCATATGCGGGCAGCCCATGAAGCAGAGCTTCGGCTCGGCGTCCTTGTTTTTCCAGATGACAGGGTATTCCCTGTATACTCTTTCGAGCTCTTCGTCATCCACCACATAGACCTTAGCGCCTTCCTTTATGAGCGACTCACCGTACTTTGCAGCCTCAGGAGTCAGCTTATCTATATGGTAGAGTCCTACCGCACCGTTCGAAGCGGTGGCAGCGCCGAAGTCCTTGAGATAAGTGCATGCTTCGTCGTCGAGCTCCGTACCGAGCCACTTGTCGAGGCCCTTCACATACGGAACATCCTCCATTACCTTCATGCCGATTGCGGATCCGAGCAGCTGAGCTTCAGGTTTCTTTGTAGTCTTTATCTCTACGATCCAGTCAGCCTTGCGGCCCTCGTCTGTAAGGAGACCGAATTTCGGAACATATCCGATGACAGAGCCCATGAGGTCGATGATACCCGAGTTGCGGTTGCACCTTGCTCCGAGCACCGAGTTTGCATAAACGACAGCCGACGACTCAGACCAGCTGAGCACTTCGCCGAATCCCGGTTTGTTGCCTACTTCATCCATGTAGCAGGTGCAGGTGAAAGCGTTGTCTGAGAGCAGACCGAGGTCAGCCAGCTGTTTCTCGTAGTCCTTCTGCCTGCTGTACATGAACAGCTTGAATACGACGTCCTGCGCAAAGTTGCTCGGTACGTTCTTATCGAGCGGCTTAGGATCTACCGTGAACTTCTGTCCGGACGGAGCTCCTGCCTCGAGCAGCTTGTCCATCAGATCATAGACCGGTCCGAGAGCCTTGAGTCCGAACGAGGTCACGAGGTGGTTGTACTTGCTGCTGATAGGTACCATCTCGGTCGCGCCGAAGAGCTCACCGTATCTGACAAGCGACTCCATAACCTTCGCTAGGGTCTCGCCCTTTGAGCCTTCGAGTATCGCTTTCTGCTCATCGGTCAGTTTTACTTTATAATCCAACTATCCCAGCTCCTTTCCTTATATTTATATCTATATCTTCACTGATATTTTAACACACTGAAGTGTTGTTAACCTTTTAATTGTCTGCCAGCTTAGAGTTGTTTTTCATGCGAACGCTCGAGGTGTCGAGTATGCAGCCAAGGGCCTTGCCGGTCTCTTCTTTCGCCATGTCGCAGATCTTCTTATTGGCTTCTGCAGCGAGTGAGTAGTCACCGGTCTCCGCCATCTTTTTATCGTATTCAATGATGAGCTGACGTGCGCGGATGTTTACAGCATCATGATAGCGCTCGATATTCTGTATGCAGTGATCGTAATCCTTGTCGGCCATCGCGCCGATGAGTCTCGACGCCCAGAACAGGTTCTCAGTCGAAACATCGAGAGTAACCTTGCTCAGGTAGTCCGGTATTGATGGTACAGAAGTGTACAGAGGTACCCAGCACGAGAAAGTGGTGCATCCGTAGCAGATCCACTGTATGCTTCTGGTTTCAGCAGGCATCCCGCTTCTGATCTGTGTAATATGAGTAACACCTGTGCGGTTGATGCCTATCGGGCGGTACTTTCCGCTGAGTCCGATCTCGTGTTTTCCATACGGATCGTAAGGTGTGCCCTGGAAATGCCCCGCGAGCAGGTACTGTACATCTTCGACCGTGACCTTTCTGTCCGGCACCAGCGACCATGGGATATCCTCGCTCTCCGGAGTATATTCTGCATCAGGGCCTTCCCAACTGTGTGACTTCGGAGCAAGATAGCGTCCGATGAACCACGCTCTCGGAGTGTTGTAAACGTGATCCATGTCACGGTGTGAGCCGAATACGTTCCTCGGGTTGAACTCCCCGTTCTGATTGCAGTCCAGATCGTTATCCCTGATGAATTCCCTGAGGTCAGCAGAGCACATGTGAGATTCCTGCTTTCCGAAAGCATCGTCAAAGTCGAAGCTGTCCGTGCTGAACTGGTTAGGATTGATCACTACCCGGTCATCAGGCACCTTTGTCGCGATCCAGTGATGCCCGCCTATGGTATCCATCCACCATATCTCGTTCTCATCATTGAACGCTATGCCGTTCATCTCATATGTGCCGTATTCTTCGAGCAGCGAAGCCAGTCTGAGCACTCCCTCCCGCGCGCTGTTTATGTAAGGCAGCACCAGTACTACTATATCCTCTTCTCCGATGCCTCCCGGTACTTCCTTTTTGCGTCCCTTAGCCGGCTGGAGTTCCACGAGCGGATCAGCTGACAGCACCCTTGCATTGGATGTGAGCGTTTCCGTTGCGGACATTCCGACACCTGCTGCGTTGATACCTGTGGCTGCCCAGATTCCGTGCTTATCATCAACACTCGGGCACGCTGTGTATCTCATAGGATCGTCTGGCAGCTGGATCTCAAGGTGCGAGATCTTGCTTTTATACTTTCTCGGCTGTTTTGACGGTTCTACTACTATGGTCTTCTTTACATCGAAGTGTCCGTCATCAGTCCTCGAAATCATTGTTGAATTATCATTACTAGCCCTCTTCCCTATAAGTACTGTAGTGCACGACATTAACTTATTCCTCCTGTTGTGTGATATTTCTCCATCCCGTATCAGTATAGCACACGGGACCTTCGCGCGTTAATGTTCGCAGCTGTATATCTTAGATACATAGTCCATGTTGTCTTTCACCAAAAAATCTGCCCGCATATCCGGGCAGATCTTAATTGCTTTATAATGCAGTTTTATGATTTAGAATGACTGAGCTGTGCGGTTGATGATCTCGTTCTGCAGCTCCGTATCGAGATTCCTGAAGTAGTCTGAATAACCCGCCACGCGAACTATCAGATCCTTATAATCATCAGGATGCTTCTGTGCCTCCAGCAGAGTCTCCTTGTCGAAGACGTTGAACTGGATGTGATGACCGTCCATTGCAAAGTAAGTGCGGATCAGGCTCGCCAGGTTCTCAAGTCCTGTGTCTCCGGCAAGTGCGCTAGGCGTGAACTTCTGGTTCAGCAGAGTCCCGCCTGTTGAGCAGTGGTCCATCTTTGCGCATGACTTGATAACAGCCGTTGGTCCGTTTGTATCCGCGAACTTCTCAGGTGAGATACCTTCGGAGACCGGCTTTTTGGCACGTCTGCCGTTGGCTGTAGCGCCGATCACCTCACCGAAATAAATGTGGCAAGTCGTAGGCAGCATGTCGACGTGATACTGTCCGCCGCTCATAGTCGGGCGTCCCGTCACCTCATCCCTGTACTGCCTGAAGACATCCTGCATGATGTCATCAGCATAGTCATCATCGTTGCCGTACTTAGGCGTCTTGTTCTGCACCATGTTGAGTATCTCCTCGTGACCGACGAAGTCATCGTCCAGTGCCGTCATGAGCTCTCTCATGGTGAAGTTATTATTGTCGTAGACATTGTATTTGATCGCTGCAAGGCAGTCTGTGACTGTTCCGATACCAACGCCCTGGATGTATCTGGTGTTGTATCTGGAACCGCCGTTATTGTAATCCTTGCCGTTCTTTATGCAGTCATTTGTTACGATCGACAGGCACGGAGCCGGCATATACTTGGCATAGAGCTTCTCAATCACGTTGTTTCCGCGCACCTTAACGTCTACCATGTACTTCAGCTGGATCGTGAAAGCGTTCCAGAGTTCTTCATATGTGTCGAAGTCCCAGGCATAGCCGGTCTCAGGTCCGAGCTGCTTTCCGCTCTGATCGTCAAAGCCATTGTAAAGAGTCAGCTGGAAGATCTTAGGGATGTTGAGATATCCGGTAAGGATGTAAGCTTCATTGCCCCACGAACCGGTCTCAACACATCCGGATGAACCGCCCTGGCGCGCGTCTGCGAGAGTCTTTCCCGCATTCAGCAGCTCCTGTACGATCTCATCAGTGTTGTAGAATGCAGGCTGGCCCCATCCCTCTCTTGATATCTCACAGGCTCTCTTGAGGAACCTGTGCGGAGTCTTTTTGCTTATCTGTACATTAGAGTTAGGCTGCACGAGCTTCATCTCGTCCATGCAGTCGAGGATAAGATAGCTTACAGCATTGACACCGTTTGTTCCGTCTTCCTTGATACCGCCGGTATTGATATTTGCGAAGTCTGTGTATGTTCCGCTCTCCTTGAGTGTTACTCCTACTTTTACAGGTGCCGGCTGGTTGTTGAACTTGATCCAAAGGCATTCGAGGAGCTCGAGAGCTCTTTCATCATCAAGCGTGCCTTCCCTGACATCCTTCTTATAGTAAGGATACAGGTGCTGATCGAGCCTTCCCGGACTGAACGCGTCCCATGGATTCAGTTCAGAAGTGACTGCAAGATGTGTGAACCAGTAGAGCTGGATCGCCTGCCAGTAAGTCTGCGGAGCATGCGCAGGGATGACATCAAGGTTTGCTGCCATCTGCTCAAGCTCAGCTTTGCGTACAGGATCCTTGCACTTTTCGGCCTCAGCCTTCAGCAGCTTCTGATATCTCTGTCCGAGTATCATGACTGCGTCGCAATCGATGAGCATGGCCTCGAGCTCATCCTTCTTCTCGACTGCCTCGACATCATTCATAAAATCGAGAGAGTCGATCGCTTCCTGTATCTCCTTTTTATATTCAGCGTAACCTTTTGTGAATACGTTCTTTCCGCCGCAGGTGTGTCCCGGACCTCTCTGCTCCATGAACTCCGTGAACATTCCGGCTGCGTAGCACTTTCTCCACTCGTGTGTCATGCCGGCAATCAGCTTGTCCCTCATGGACTTTCCTTTCCAGAAAGGAATGATGATCTCTTCCTGGTCTTTGAGATCCTGCTCTGTCACGGTGTAATTGACCACGGCGCGGTCGTTCATGATATACATGTCCTCTATAGTGTGGCATGTGAGTTCAGGGAATGTAGGCGAAGACTGCGGATCTTTTCCCTTTTCTCCGACAATAAGTTCTCCCTCTCCGAGGTAGAGTGTCTTCTTACTGAAGTATTCCTTGAGCACCATCGCTCTGAGCACAGGAAGCGAGACCTTCCCTTCCCATTTCTTATAGACCTCTGTTTCAATGATCGCTCTTTCGAGGTCTATGTGAGGCTGGGTCTCCATGCTTACCTTACGGAGCGCCTTTATCCTTGCATTCATTCCACGTTCTTCCATCTCTATCCTCCGATTTTTACATTGCCGAAGCCGGCTTCATTCCACTGTTTTACGAAACCCTGCATCTCTTCGTCTGACGGTGCAGTAAGTGTCTGCCCCGGATATTCCATGCCCAGCTTGCCGTACTTGTGCGAACCGGTGCTGTGATAAGGCAGCAGGTTTACCTGCCGAGGTCTGATATCGTTTGACTTCAGGAAACCGATTATCTCTGACATCGACCCCTCATCCCCGTTGACCTCTTTCACCACCGGGATCCTTATATATATCTTTGCTCCTGCCGCAGCCAGCCGCGTAAGGTTTTCAAGTATGAGTCTGTTGCCCATTCCCATATACCTGCGGTGTTTTTCATCGTCCATTACCTTTATATCATAAAGCCATGTGTCTACATAAGGCAGTATTGCCTCGTAATTGCTGTACGGAGCCTGCCCGCAAGTGTCTATAGCGACGCTTACTCCTTCCCTGTGCAGTTTCTTTACGAGCTTCAGGATATAGTCGTTATCCATCGCCATGACCTCACCACCGGAAAGTGTAACTCCGCCGCCGGACTGCTCATAGAACATGAGATCCTGCATGCAGATCTTCACCAGTTCACTGACAGAGTAGTCGCGTCCCACCACAGTGCGGTAATTGCCGAGACACGCTGACTCACATCTGCCGCACACGACACACCTTTCTCTGTCCGTCTCGGATTTGCCCTCAGGCGATATAGTGATTGCGCCTTCAGGACATACCGCTGCGCATCTTCCGCAGCCCGTGCACTTCGGGATATCGACCTGGAGTTCCTTTTCAAAGCTCTGTGTCTCGGGGTTATGACACCACTGACACCTCAGATGACAGCCCTTGAAGAATACCGTTGTCCTTATTCCGTCACCGTCATGTATTGAATATTTCTGTATATTTGTTACCGAATGCATTGTGTCTTAATTTGCCTTTATCAGCATTACCGTGAACCACATCCAGAAGACCCAACCCAGAGCAAACAGTATCGCGTGTTTCTTTTCACTGTGTACTGCGATGTATTCACGTATAAGCGCGCTCGGCCAGTAATACATAGCAACATGGCTTCCTATACCCTTGCACTTGAGGCCTACCCTGCGACAGTATCTGAGTGCCCTGTATACATGGTAATTGCTGGTCACCAGAGCAGTATATTTTCTTCCTTCACGGCTGTCGATAATGTCTTTTGAGAATTTCAGATTTTCAAGAGTAGTAGTCGACTTATCTTCCATAATGATGTCGCTCTCGGGAATTCCCTGCTCCAGCAGATATCTCTTCATTGCCTCTGCTTCTGAAACGCTTTCGTCAGAACCCTTGCCTCCCGAAGGTATGAGCTTCGTAGGCGACGGATCCTTGCTATAAACCAATATGGCCTTGTCCAGTCTCTCCTGCAGGAGTTTGGATACCTTTTCTCCGTTGATGAGTCCGGCTCCGTGTATTATCACATAATCGAAGTCCTTGCTCCTCGGGATTATCATCAGGAATACCGAGTAGATCATGAATACAACGAATGACAGAGAACCGTAGACCACTGTTACGATGATCAGCGCCTGCACAAGGAAAGCGTCTGAGCTGAAATATCTCTGCGCTCTCTCCACCCCATATACAAAAGAGTAGAAAGCGATGTTATAGGCGGTCATCAGCTCTCCGATCAGAATAACTATCCCAAGCACAAGTGACAGCATATGCGCTGTGCTCTGTCCCTCATTTTTTATCATCACGATGCCGTTATGTATGAGAGAGAACGGAACTATCAGCAGCGTTACTGTTGTAGCGAGGAATACCACCAGCATCACTTGGATGGCATACTGTCCTGAGACGTTTATGATAAACGGTATCAGAGAAAGTAAAGCGATCGCCAGAAGATGGCAGTTGCGGTACCTGCTCCTGTCCTTATGGAATGAATGAAAAAATATCCCCCACCATATCAATGTGAACAGCAGGGTTATCATGATAGCGCTCATTAATATGACCCCATTGATTATTTCTGATCCGGTTTACACCGACGTTTTATTATACCGCATGCATAAAAAAAGGACTACCTCCACGGCAGTCCTTTCATTACTTTATTTTAAGGTTTCTATCTCAAACTGTTTCTTGAATTCTGCGAAGTTGTTTTTGAAGAAATCATCATGTCTGAAGCTCGGCTGTTTGTGGTATGCGTGCTTTCCTTCAATTTCGGAAACTGCCTCCAGAACATCCAGAGCAATATTGCTGCAGTGATCTGATATCCTCTCGTAATCTGTGATTATGTCGTTGAAGACGAAGCCATGCTCAAGCGTGCATTCCTGCCGGCTGATCCTTTCGACATGATTAGCCTTCATTGTATCACAGATGTCATCTATGACTTCCTCCAGCGGATCGACCCTAAGCGCATTGTCGTAGCTGTTGTTCGCAAAAGAGAATATTGTAAGGTTCGTGATTTCCTGAATCGCATTCTCCAGTACAGTCAGTTCCTTTAATGCGCTGTCCGAAAAAACTATCTTCTTTTCATGGATCTCTTCTATGGATTCTGCGATATTCCTTGCGTGGTCGGACATTCTCTCGAAGTCGGAAAGAACTTTCAGATCCTTGCTGACTTCTGCCGAATGTTCTTCATCCAGATCAGATGTAGTGAGCTTGAAGAGATAATTGCCGAGTTTGTCTTCGTAGCGGTCTATCACTCTCTCGAGATCGACTACCCTCTTGACTCCATCTTTACTGTATTCCCTTCTGGCCTCGATGACTCCCATTACACTTTCAAGTGTCTTGGCAGCCATTGATTCAATAACTTCCTTGCTCTGTGCGAGGGCAAGCGTAGGGTGATCGAGGAATCTCGGCTCGAGCTTGTCCATGTCTGCCTTTTCTTCCAGTGCTTCCTGTCCTTCCGGGAACAGCTTGATTACCAGTTTTTCGAGAGCTCCTATCGCCGGTGCCAGAACTATGACCACAGCCAGTCTGTAAAGAGTATTCGTGAGAGCTACAGAGACCATGCTCATCTCCATCGTCATGAAGTCGAAATGGACAATCGCATTGACGATGTAGAAAATGCCTCCGACAATCACGGCACCAAGTATGTCGATTATGAGATAGACAAAAGCAGTCCTCTTTCCGTTGACACTGGCTCCGAGAGCACTGAGCATTACCGGAACCGAAGCTCCGATGCCGATACCCATCAGGATTGGGAAGGCCATGTCGAACTCAACAGCTCCTGTAACCGCGAGAGCCTGGAGAATACCTACCGCAGCGCTCGCACTCTGGATAACAGCTGTAACAAGTACACCTATCAGCACTCCGAGCACAGGATTGCTGAAGCTCGTCATCATATCGATGAATTTAGGATCAGAACGCAGCGGAGTAATGGCTCCCGACATCATGCTCATGCCGTACATAAGGACAGCAAAGCCCAGCATTATGCCTCCGATGTTCTTGTGCGCGGTTTTCTTACCGAACATCCAGAGCCCGATTCCTATAAGGGCTACTACGCCTGTCAGGACCTCAGTGCTGAACATCGAGGCTACTCCTCCCCCTCCGCCTAAGCTGTTGAGGGCAAGTACCCAGCCCGTGATAGACGTTCCGAGGATCGCTCCGAGCACTATACCGATTGCCTGTTTTACCTGCATCATGCCTGAGTTTACGAAACCGACAACCATTACCGAAGTCGCGGACGATGACTGGATAACCGCGGTGACTCCCGTTCCGAGCAGGATACCTTTTACAGGATTTCCCGCTAGTTTATACAGGATCATTTCCATTTTGCTTCCCGCTACCTTCTTGAGCGAGTCGCCCATGACCGACATTCCGAAGAGGAACATCGCCACGCCGCCTAATAAGGAGATTATGTTAGTTGCATCCATATAATCTGGCTCCTTTCTCCCATCCCCTTGTTAAAAAAAGAGACTCATACCGAAAAAACATCGGTAAAAGTCTCGCTACTTCGAACATATCCCGGGGTTAATTTACCCGTACTGACGAAATATGTTACGCATTTCTGCGCAAGCTACTCCCTATTTAACCAATTTAAATATCACACAAAATACGCTGTAAAGTCAACACTTTAATAAGATACAAGGCATGAAAATATGCGATCTGTAAAGGCTTCTTATACTTCAGGCTTCGAACTTTTCAGCTACTTTCTTCAGAAGGTCTCTGATCTCAAGATGCTGCGGGCATACTGCCTCGCACATGCCGCATTCTATGCAGTCGCCAGGCTTTCCGCTTCCGTGTTCGATGATGAATTCATAAGTCTCCCAAGGATTGTTTTTTCCGAAAAGGACCTTGCTGTTATAGCTCGAAAACAGTGACGGTATCTTTATTTCCATCGGGCAGTGGTTTTCCTCGATGCAGTATCTGCACTTGGTACATGGGATCGCTCCCAGCGAACCGAATACCTCTGCTACCTTATCGACAGCTTCACGCTCTCTGTCACTGAGAGGAGCGAAGTCTCCGTCGCAGCAGCTGAAAGTTTTCAGATTGTCTTCCATCTGCTCCATGTTGCTCATACCTGACAGCACCATCTCCATGCCGTCAAATCCCGCGGCAAACCTGAGAGCATAGCCCGCGTTGCTGCAGTCAGAACCCGTCTCAGCTCTGAGATCGTCGAACACCTTCTGCGCTTCATCAGGCAGATTGACGAGATTGCCACCTCTTACCGGTTCCATGACGAGCACAGGCTTATTATGCTTGCGGCATACTTCGTATACCTTGCGGCTCTCGACGGAAACGCTCTCATAGTCGAGGTAGTTGAACTGTATCTGGACAATCTCTACATCAGGATATTCCGTAAGTATGCGATCGAGCACTTCCGCCTTGTCGTGGAAAGAGATTCCCACGTGGTGCACCTTTCCTTCAGCTTTCAGGTCGAATGCTGTCTCGTATGCGCGGCACTTTTTGAAGAACTCAAAGTTATTAGCG
Source organism: Anaerovoracaceae bacterium (assembly GCA_045114615.1). Taxonomy (GTDB): domain Bacteria; phylum Bacillota; class Clostridia; order Peptostreptococcales; family Anaerovoracaceae; genus Crickella. The sequence continues at coordinate 53,447 of JBGUKU010000101.1, read as the reverse complement.
TTCTGTGCGTGCATCAGAAGGAAGTCGAAATACTCAACTCCGCATGTCTCCAGCTGAAGATCTATCAGCGGCCTGATATCCTCTTCCGACTTGAAATATTCGTCAGTCAGTTTGTCCGTCAGGACGTACTCGCTGCGGTCATGTCTCGAAGTGAGACACTCCCTTACCGCGATCTCGCTCAGCCCGTCATGATAGCCGTGTGCAGTGTCGAAATAGTTGAATCCCATCTCGAGGAAACGGTCCACCATTCTGCAGACCTGCTCGTTGTCGATCTTGCCGTCGATCATCGGCAGTCGCATCATGCCGAACGCGAGATGCTTTTTGTTTTCACTGAATGCTCTGTTACCCATATTCCTTCCCTCTTTTTCTTTTTTCTCTTACATGCTGTAGTCCGCGCGTCGTACAAGCTCAAGCTGCAGATCGCGGTTCAGCTGCGTAAAGTAAGCGTTGTATCCCGAGATACGCACCATCAGATCCTTATATTCCTCAGGCCTTGCCATGGCTGCGCGCATCGTTGCAGAAGATACCACGTTGAACTGCATCTGCATGCCTCCCATCGTGGAGTATGCCTTCGCGTAGTTCGTTACGTGCTCTACTGTCTGAGCATGACTGTCGCGCGGCGACGGATTCACCTTTACGTTGAAGGCAATGTTGTTGTTCATGCTCGTAGGTTCAAGTCTCGTTACATCGCGGATGTTGTCGAGAAGGCTCTTCGAAGCGTTTGCCTCAGGTGTCAGTCCCGGAGTGAAAGGCTCAAAAGCCAGACGGCCTGAAGGCAGAGCCCCCGTCAGAGCTCCGAACGCAACGTGGTTCGACATCGACCAGAAGCCGGTGGTGTAATGGCCTCCGCGGAAGTTCAGGTGTGACCAGAAGCAGTCCTTCATGAACTTCGTGACGCGGTTGGCTACCTCTACGGCCTCATCGCTGCCTGAGCCGAATCTCGGTGTTTCCGTCAGTATCCTGCTGCGCATCACTTCATTGCCCTCGAAGTTATTTCTGACAGCTTCTACCAGCTCGGTGAACGTGTAGACCTTGCGGTCGTAAACGAGGCTCTTTATCGCCATGAGCGAGTCTACGATGTCTGCCAGGCCTATGCAGGCAGTTCCGGATGAATTATACTTTGCTCCGCCCTTGGTTACATCAAGTCCTTTTTCAATGCAGCTGTCCACCATCGCGGACATGAGCGGTGTAGGACGTATCACAGAATGTGCCTCGCCCAGGTAATTGTTGTACTGGCACGTCAGGTCAGCAAGGCACTCAAGCTGCCTGAAGAAAGCCTCCAGGAATTCATCAAAGGTTCTGAACTCACTTACTTCGCCTGTCTTTGGTCCCAGATGCCAGCGCATGAGCGGATGATACCCGTTGTAGAGCGCCATCTCAAGCGCAGCTACCATGTTGAACATCATGCAGTTAGTATGACCGATGTGTTTTCCTGAGATCGTAGGTTCCACGCATCCTGTAGCCGACCAGTCGCGGAGATCCTCCGGTTCGTAATTGAGGTCGACTAACGAAGCCATGACAGCCTCATCGTTATGGATGGATGGAGTAGATGTAGTATGTACGTTTACCTCGCACAGACGGCGCAGGTAAGTGTCACTGTTTTTCTTCAGGTTGTAGCGGGCATTGACGTTAGGATCGCGCATTCCGAGCATCTCCGTGACCTTAAGGAAGACATATGTCATGTCATTGACCGCATCCTCGCCCTCAGGCGTAGTGCCTCCCAGCGTGATCGCCTGATCGGACGAGCTTCCTCCAAAGAGGTAGTTGCCGATATCAGGAACGAGAGGTACGTGATCCTGGCAGCGCAGATAGAAGCATCCCAGCAGTTCCAGCACGTGCGATATATACGCGTCACGCTCTTCTTTTGTTTTGAGTTTAGCCATGTCGGACTCGAAGACCGGCTGCAGCCACTGATCCATTCTTCCGAGTGAGAATCCCGCGTTGGTGCTCTCCATGTGCACTCCTATCCAGTGGACCCAGATCGCGTGCACGGCCTCGTCCATGTTGCGTGCAGGGAATTCAGGAGAATGTGCCACGGCCTCCGCGATGACCTCGAGCTCTTTCTTTCTCTTAGGATCAGTCTCTTCCTCCGCTTCCCTGCGCGCCTGTGCGGCAAGATGACGGGCATAAGCTATCATGCCCTCATAGCAGAGTATCATTGCTTCGAGTTCCTGCTTCTTTGCCTCGGAGTTGTCCGGCTTTGCAAGCTCTGCCCTGACCTCTTCGATGATTCCCGTGAGGCCGAGTCTCAGAAGCTTAGGATAGTCCAGTATCGTATGTGAAAGAGCGACAGTCTTCCACATGAAGCAGGCTGCCCAGCGCTCATCGAGTTTCTGGCACTTTGGCTCATGATATTTATTGCGCACATACTCCCTGAAGGTGCGGTTTACCCAGTACGGGAACACATCTGAATTCAGAGCCTTTATCTCCCATTCCTCAAGAGGTTCGTAAGGCTGCAGCATTCTCTCGCTGACCGTGAGGAGCTCGCCCCGGATAAGAACACCTACACCATCAGGATAAATCGGTACGCCTATTTCCTTTGTAGTAGTTGTACCGGCCAGCAGATCTCCCTTGCGGATGATCGGCTTTTTATTCTCCATCAGGTATTTGAACGCCATTCCCTGACGTGTCTCAGGAACCCATGGAGTTCCGTCGTATTTTACTTCGAATCCGTTCTTACGGAACCAGTCCGTGAGCAGCACGGCTCTCTCAACGCAGATGGCAGGACGGTCGCTGAGATGCTTGTCGAGGTATTCCTTCAGGCGAGGGAACTGATCAAGCCTGTATGCCGAAAGATACGGATCATCCGTGATGTACTTAACACCCGGGTCGGCTTTTTCAGCCTTCAGGAATTCGAGAGGCGGACGTGTACGCTCTGCATCCGGGTCATCCGTCATCTCCCTGCCTGTGGTCTCACGCTCCTCGATCTGCGCGTGCATCTGCTTTACCTGCTTGTCCTTCATCAGTACGGAGATAAGCAGATTGAAGAGTTCGAGGTAAGACATGTTTCCGCTGCTCGCCATCTTGTTTTTGAGCATCAGATTCAGCACCTCGTTAGGAGGCAGCGATGCCAGCTGTGCAAGCACGCCGGTATCCTGCAGGATCAGCTTTGTGTCAACGCCGTCGATGTTGCTTCTGACCTTCGCGTTTCCTCCCTGAAACCATATGCTCTGCGCTACAGCACCGTCCTCAGTTGTCAGTCCGATAGAGAAATTGATCCAGCCGTCTTTGGTCTTAAGATACTCCTGATTCTTTTTCACCTTTGAAAACTCAAAGGCGAAAAACTGCAGTACAGCGTTTGCCAGACGGTTTGCGATCGCTCCGCTTACCTTGCTGTTCATATCATGCCCTCCTAACACTCAATGCCTTCACGGCGAAATATGTTTTTACAGTGTTCCATTTTTTCGTTGCTCTGCCAGGATTTTACTCCTTCAAGTTCATCCGCCAGGCTTACCCCGAGTTTTTCAGTCTTCCCATACCATGTAGGGTTGTAAGGCAGAAGCTCGGTCTTTTTTACGCCGGTCTCCTTATACAGATTCGCTATCGTTTCCAGATTTTCATCTGTATCCGTTATGTCAGGTATAAGAGGCGTCCGAGGCAGGAACGAAAACCCCATCTCTGCAGAATCCCTCACCAGTTTCCTGAAGTTCTCCAGTATGACATCGTTGTATATACCGCAGTACTTCTTATGCGCTTCCCTGTCGATGATCTTCACATCCATGTAGATGCTCGACACGAACGGCAGAAGTCTTTCGCGCACTTTATCATAATTGAACATGCCTGATGTCTCGATATGAACGCGCATGCCTGCTTCATTAAGCTTCCGGGCAAGCTCTCCGACCCAGTCGGTAAACATGGTCGGTTCTCCACCGGTCAGCGTCACGCCGCCGCCCGACACATCGTAGAAAGGCTTGTCTGCTGCACATTTCTTTACGATATCATCAATTGACATCTGCTCGCCTACCCGCTGCAGGGCTTTCGGCGGACAGTTCTGAGCGCACGTAAAACAGCGGACACACTTAGTCCTGTCCACTATACCCGGCTTTGAAGGATCGGCCGCGCCATGCGGGCAGACACTGCGGCATGTTCCGCAGCCTATGCAGTCCGCAAGTGAGACCGACAGCTCAGCCTCAGCATTTTTGCTTTCAGGGTTGTGACACCAGATGCAGCGGAGAGGGCATCCCTTAAAAAAGACTGCTGTCCTTATGCCCGGACCGTCATCCAGTGAATTACCTTTAAGTTCAAGCACCAGAGGGCTTACCATCTGTTGATTTCTCCGTAAAAATATTTTGTGTATCAGATAGCATGTGACGCCCTGATACTCTTCATCACTTCATTCTCATCTTCTGTTTCCCTGTTCCATTCAGGATCATAGAACAGGTTGAGTCTGAGGTCATTTGAGATCTCCCTGAGGAGCTTGCATCCCGCGATGCTGTTTCCCTGCGTATCAAGCGCAGGCCCGAAGACTCCTATTCCGGCTCGCTTATCAGATACCGACAGAAGGCCCCCGCCGACTCCGGACTTTGTAGGAATGCCTACCTTTATCGCGAAAGTTCCTGATCCGTCATACATGCCGCAGGTAAGCATCAGTGTTTTAGCTATGCGTGCGGTACGCGACGACATGAATCTTTTTCCGGTTTCCTCGCAGACACCGTCATTTGCCAGTATCACTCCCAGGTTGGAGAGCGAATCCGCCGTAGCGCTCATGGAGCACATTTTTGTATAGAACCTCAGAGTATCCTCAACGTCCTTTTTCAGAATACCCTTACTTTGGAGGAGAAACGCTATGGAGCGGTTCCGGGAGCAGGTCTTCATCTCCGACTGATATACCACCTCATCAAGCACTATTTCCGGATCTGAGCATATGCTTCTGGTAAATCTCAGTATGTCCTGGAACGACAGCTCCGTCAGCAGCAGTCCGCAGAGCGCGAGCCCTCCCGAATTGATAAGAGGGTTGTATGGCTTGGAATTGCTTACATCGAGCTCCACCAGCGAGTCGAAGGCTTCACCCGAAGGTTCCATGCCCACTTTGCTGAACACCGCCTTGCGTCCGCATAACTCAAGGGCCACTATCAGCATTATGACCTTGCACACAGACTGCATGGTGAATCTGACATCGTAATCGCCCATGCTGATTTTTTCGCCCTTGATCGGATTAATTACTATTCCGAGCTGGTGAGGATCCACCTTGCCCAGTTCAGGTATGTATGTGGCGACCTTGCCCTTAGGGATCTCTTCTCTTGCGAGATCCATGCCTCTTTTTATAATCTCTATTGCCTTGGATCTTTCCTGCAGCTTGTATTGCTTGTCTATTACCAGCTGTTCTTTATGGCTGTTGCTGTTCATCTCATCCATGTTCCGTCCCCCTTTTCTCCTATTTTGCCCCGATTTCGTGTCCTTGTGATATATATTTTGCGCGATTCCATACGCTCTGCACTTCAGGACTCATCTCATGGGATGAGGATCTGAGCACGCAGATGTCCCGGTACATGGTCGAATCTGCGAAAGGTATGCGTCTGACGTTGAAGCTGTCAAGGATCGGAAGGATCGGCATAATAGCCACCCCGGCGCCTGTGGACACCGATGCCGCGATCGAGCTGTACTCGTCCGCTTCGATTATTGTATTCGGTTCAAACTCCGCCTTTCTGAACTCCTTTTCGAGCTGATGATATGTAAGTGTCTCGTGGTTCAGCGATATGAAGTACTCTCCGGCTATATCCGACAGAGTGACTGACTCGGCGTCTGCGAGGCGGTGTGTTGCAGGAACTATCAGGTAAAGCTCCTGGCGGTAGATCGGGATGTAGTCGATCGAAGCGAGATCGGGCTTCCCGGCGATAAGAAGATCGAGCGATCCGTTCAGAAGCTGCTCTACGAGCTCTCCCGCCTTTCCCTGGCGGAAACGGAACGCGATCTGCTCACTTCCCTGATGCCTGTAAAAACTGTTTACGAATTCGGGCAGGGCAGAAAAACTTACGCTGTAGATATATCCCAGGCTGATGCCTCCCGAGGTAGGGACTTTCATCTCTCTCAGGCGTTTAGTACCCTCGGAGAGCTCAGCGAGGGCTCTCTTTGCATATGGCAGAAATTCCTCGCCATACTTTGTAAGAGTCACTTTTTTGCCGTTCTTCTTGAACAGCGGAACTCCCAGCTCCTGCTCGAGCTTGCTTATCGCATAGCTCAGGCTTGGCTGCGATATATAAAGGAGTCGCGATGCGCGAGTGTAGTGGAGCACCTCGGCCGTAACACAAAAGTATCTGAGCTCCTGAAGCGTCATTATCGGTCCTCCCTTCCATCAATGAAAATATCTGCGCTGAGCACATGCCATCTGTCCAGCAGAAATGCCAGCGCGAGCATGTCCGCGCTGCCTCCCGGCGACAGCCTGCGGCTTATGAGATCTCTGTCCAGCGCATTCAGCGCTTCGACGCGTTTTTCAGCAGGCATCCCGGATATGCATGCAGACGCATGCATTACATGATCCAGGCCCTCCCTGCCTCCGCGGTGAAGCAGATTAGTGTCTTCGAGCGAAGCCATGGAGTCGCAGAGCGCAAGCGCCGCGGGCTCATCACAGCCGCTGTCTCTATAAAAAATGAGACGCTCCATGCAGTACAGTGCATCAGGGAACCCGGCTGCGGCTTCCCCCGTAGCGCCTCTGGCACCATATGTTCTGTATACCGCCCCTCCGTTGGTGACCGGAGCGGCAAGTGTTTCCCTGAGCTTGATTTCAGCGTCCTCACGGGCGAGATCAGCCGCGCGGCTTGTGCACGAACCGCCTTCAATAAGGCATCTGCCCATACCGGCGAGCAGCAGACCCATCGAATATATAAGGCCTTTGTGGGTATTGACGCCGCCCGTGGCAGCAAACATCTCCGCTTCGGCTCTTATCCCGCGCTCGCGCAGCAAAGCGATGCCGCAGCGGTCCATTCCCAGAAGAGCGGCATCCTCAAAATAAGGAGCGAGCGCATCAGCACTTTTTTCAAATAAAGGAACGTCCATGTCTGTATGGGCGCCGTTATTGTTCATATCCACAAGACCCGGCTTCGGAGTCGTATACAGCTCATCCAGGAGGGAGTCGTGCGCGGCTTCAGCCAGCCTTCTGGCACAGAATCCCCTGAGAAGATCAGCTGTTGCCCTCTTCACTTCCTCGAGGCCGTGTCTCCTGCTCCTCGCACACTCCGCAGCAGGGGAATCACAGATAAGGCAGCGCCTGCCTTCCGCCCTTGAGAGTTTGCTCCCGCCTGGCATGATCACATCGAAGTCATACAGCCTCGCTGCTGGGAATGAGTCCTCCACCTCTTCGAGCATCGCTTTCACCCGGGTTCCCTCTTCATCGAGCAGCCAGAACGCCTCGCTTCCGGTAACTTCATCAAGAGAAAACTCCTTCAGGATACTGAACCCGAGGGATCTCAACTCTTCCGTGCCGGCATCAAAAAGCATGCGCGTCATAGGAGTGCGCTTAACATCACCTGCGATGTTCATTGTAAGGCAAACGAGGCACTTATCCGGTCCGGCGCCTTCAAGCATCTTATTCTGTATCGCGACCCGCCTTTCGCGGGCCTCGAGCATCTGTCCAAGATCAACGCTGTATGACTTCATAGGTGCTTTCCGGTACCATCTCCTTGATTTTCTCAAATTCACCGTCTTTTATAAGGCTTCTCACCTTGCCTGCGCTGATCTCCGACAGGCGCGGGATCTCTTCGAAAGCGATCCCGTTCGCAGGCAGAAGCTCCTTCATGCGCTCGTTATAGGCGCGCGTGACAGGCGAGAAAGGCTCCTCGCCGGCAAACCGTACGCTTATATTCAATGCAGGAGCTATGCGCCTGCAGAACAGCTCTATGTCGAGATCTGACTTCACCAGGTCGGCGCGGGACTCGTCCCTTATGAAATACGCGGGAAACGTTGCACGGGATATCAGATACAGGTCGCTTTCAAATACGTGACAGTTCTCTATGTCTGCGGTTCCCTTTCTGATCATCCCGAGCCGCTCTTCCGGGCTGAACATCGAGCCCTTCTCGGATACAGCGAAAACATACAGGTTATCGCAATGCGAGGCAGCATATTCGATCAGGTGGCGGTGACCCAGAGTGAACGGATCGCAGTTGCAGACCACAGCTCCGCATACTCCGTCATACTTCGGAATTGATTCCAGAAAGCTTTCCAGACCATCCCTTCTGTTCTCCAGCAGAATGGCATCCGGCGTTTCTATCACCGTATGGAACCCCATGGACCTGAACATGCGCAGGTTTTCCGGTTTTGTGCACAGGAAGAGCCTGTGGATGCCTCTGGCGTACGCTTCGGCTATCAGAGAGGAAAGGACAGCAGCCATCGCGCCCTGGCCTTCCGCGTCAGAGTCGACAGCAAGCTGCTTTATTGTATGCCCGGCCAAAGCACCGCACGCTATAAGATCGTCATCTTCAGTCATCAGCGCCACTATATCCGCATCGCCTTCATCGCGCAGACCGCACGACTCAAGAAGCTGCAGATATTCCTTATGCTGCCGTTCAGACAGGGGAGTGTTGTAAATCGAAATTCCCATTCTTGCTATATGTTCCTGAAATTAGCAGATATTCTAATACTTAAATAAATATGGGTCTAATAACACCCTCGGCGGGTGACTCGAGGACGCCGGCACTTAGTGACTGGCAAGCCGCAGGCGCAGACAAAGCTTAGTACCGCTGTGTCCGAATGTCAGCGAGAGCGTGCCCGACGGGGGTCGTTATTAAACCCATATCCCGTATTTAGTACTATTTGATATTATCGAAGTAAGGTTTAGAGTTTTTTCTCAAGGCGCTCGCGGATAGCTGCGATGAAGTCCTTTGTGAGAACCGCTTTTGCTTCCATGCCGTCAACGAGACCGACCAGATCCTTGGTCATGATGCCGTCGTTGAGCGTATCGATGCATGCTTCCTCGAGCTTGTCACCGAATGCCTGCAGGTCTTCGAGTCCGTCCATCTCACCGCGCTTTCTGAGCGCGCCGCTCCATGCGAAAATCGTCGCCATAGGGTTCGTGGAAGTCTCTTCGCCGTTGAGGTATTTGTAGTAGTGACGTGTTACCGTGCCGTGTGCCGCCTCGTACTCGAACTTGCCGTCAGGGCTGCAGAGCACGGAAGTCATCATAGCGAGCGAACCGAACGCTGTGGATACCATGTCGCTCATTACGTCTCCGTCATAGTTCTTGAGAGCCCAGATGAAGCCGCCCTCGCTGCGGATAACACGCGCGATCGCGTCGTCGATCAGTGTGTAGAAATATGTGAGGCCGAGTTCCTCGAACTTCTCCTTATAGCACTCGTCATATACGCTCTGGAAAACGTTGCGGAAGTGCATGTCGTACTTCTTGGAGATGGTATCCTTTGCGGAGAACCAGAGGTCCTGCTTTGTCTCGATCGCGTACTTGAAGCACGAGTGAGCGAACGATTCGATCGAAGTATCTTTGTTGTAGATGCTCTGAAGAATACCAGGGCACTCGAAATCATAGACTGTCTCGCGGTACTCAGCTCCGTTCTCTCCGGTAAATACGAGCTCTGCCTTGCCCTTCTCAGGAACGCGGTATTCTGTTCCCTTGTAAAGGTCGCCGTAAGCGTGACGCGCTACAGTGATAGGCTTCTTCCAGTTGCGCACTACAGGCTTGATGCCGTCTATTGTGATAGGCGCGCGGAATACGGTGCCGTCGAGTATCGCACGGATGGTGCCGTTAGGGCTCTTCCACATCTCGTGCAGGTTATACTCGGTCATACGCTGGGCATTCGGTGTGATGGTGGCGCACTTTACGCCTACGCCGTACTTCTTGATCGCTTCTCCCGCGTCTTTTGTGATCTGATCGCCCGTCTCATCGCGGACAGGAAGTCCGAGGTCGTAATATTCAGTCTTGAGGTCGACGAAAGGCAGGATGAGCTCATCCTTGATCATCTTCCAGAGTATCCTTGTCATCTCATCCCCGTCCATCTCGACGATAGGGGTGGTCATTCTGATCTTTTCCATTTTTTCTCCTTATTTATCTCCTGGTTCCTAAACTTCCTTTATCTGTCTCACAACATCCATAATGGTGCCGTCGCGCGCTTCGATGATGCCTACGATCCTGTCTTCGAACTCCACCTTGTCAGGCTCGCCGACTATTGAGTAAGCGATGTCGCGGAGCTCCTCTATGGTCCTGAGCGGCACGCAGTCAGCTTCCTTTAATGCCTTCAGGATGTCAGGCCTTGCAGGGTTGACTGCTACACCGTAATCCGTAACTACTACGTCGATGCTCTCGCCCGGTGTGGTGACTGTCGTGACATCGGTGCATATCGCAGGTATCCTGCCCTGCAGCAGCGGGCAGATGACGATCGCGCATTTTGCTCCCTGAGCTGTATCCGGGTGTCCTCCCTGAGCTCCGGTGATCATGCCGTCAGATCCGACTACTACGTTGCAGTTGAAGTGTACGTCTACCTCGAGGGATGCCAGCACTACGTAGTCGAGCTTGTTTACGACAGCGCCCTTGTTGAGAGGGTTAGCGTAAACGGCAGCCGGGATCCTGTGGTGGTTCACGTTCTTGAGGCTCTTTACCGCGTCGAGGTCGAAGTCCTGTACGTCGAGCATTACGTCAGCCATGCCGTCTTCGAGGAGCTTGCACATTGCCTTCGTGAGTCCTCCGACTCCGAATCCCATGCGGATGTTGCGCTCTCTCATGATGTCAGCGAGGTACTGTGTCGAAGCGATCGATGCTCCGCCTACGCCCGTCTGATACGAGAATCCGTCCTTGAACCACGGCGTATTTACAACTACATCGGTGCAGTACTGCGCCATGAGCAGCTTTCTCTGATCGGTGGTCGGCTTTGCAGCGCCTGTCGCGATCTTTGATGGGATACCTATCTCATCGACTACGCACACGTAGTCTACTTTGGTCTGTGAAATGTGAGCCGGGAAGTTCGGATACGGTACCAGGCAGTCCGTGATCGCAACGCAGTGATCGGCGTGGTTGCCGTCAACTATAGCGTAGCTCAGTACGCCGCAGTCAGCCTTTCCGCCGATACCTCTCAGGTTACCGTAATCGTCAGCGGTCGGAGCACCGATGAAAGCGATATCGATGTGGCTCTCGCCGGTTGCTATCGATCTTACACGGCCGCCGTGCGAACGCATTATGGCCAGGCCCTTCAGCTTACCTTTCGAGATAGCCTCGCCTATGCCGCCCCTGACTCCTGACGACTCAATATTCGTGATGGTGCCGTCCTCTATCATCGGTACAAGCGCGCTGTGCGCCTTGCCGAGCGAGGATGCACAAATTCTTATGTCCTTGAGACCCATGTCGTGGATCTCTTTCATTACCATATTGACTATCAGGTCTCCTTCGCGGAAGTGGTGGTGGAACGAAACGGTCATGCCGTCGTGTGCCTCGCACTTCTCAAGAGCTTCCCTGATACTCCCTACCAGCTTGGATTTCTTGTTGTTCATTACCGGACGGATCGTAGGGCCGTGGAGTGTGATCGGCTTGTCGTCGCGGTAATAGTTGCCCTGAAACGGCTCTTTCCCGGTGATCTCGATTATCTCTTCCGGGATCTCTCTTCCTACTGCGTTTTTCATGTTACAGATCCCCCTTGTATACACCTGATGCCTTGGCCAGGGCTATCGTTCTCTTTGCGCCGTCGTAGAACGCGATGTCAATCATCTTACCGTCAACCGTGAATACTCCTATTCCCTGAGCTTTCTTGGTATCGATCTCCTTAATGACCTTCTCGGCGAAAATGACAGACTTCTCGCTCGGCGTGTATATTTCATGAACAACAGGGATCTGGCGCGGATTGACTATCGATTTGCCGTCAAATCCCATGGAATGTATGATCTCGGTTTCCCTTCTGAATCCTTCCATGTCGTCCAGGTTAGTCCATACTGTATCGAAGCACTGCACCTTTGCCGCTCTTGCAGCTATGACCATGTGCTGCCTTGCTCCCATGAACTCTACGCCGGTTCCGGAGATCGGCACCTGGAGATCCTTGGAGTAATCGCCTCCCGAAAGGGCTATTCCGAAAAGTCTCTCGGACGAGTCGCAGATGCTCATCGCGTTGATCACGCCTCTTGCTGATTCGAGAGCTGCCATTATGAGCACGCTGCCCTCCGGCCTGTTGAACTCTCTTTCTGCCTCTGCGATAGCGTACTCGACTGTACGCACATCATCAGCAGTCTCAGTCTTAGGGATGCGGATCGAATCGCAGCCTCCTGCAACAGCGCATCTTATATCCTCACGCCAGAGGTTTGTATCGAGTCCGTTGATGCGGACTACCCTCTCAACGCCCCTGTAGTCTATCTCCTGCAGGGCGTGATAGAGTGAATAACGCGCTGCATCCTTTTCTCTTTCAGCTACCGCGTCCTCGAGGTCGAGCATGATCGAATCCGGTTTATACACATACGGATCCTTGATGAGGCTCGGCTTCTGACAGTTCAGAAACATCATGGTGCGGCGCAGGCGGTATTTATTAGGATTGCTCATTTTATCATACCTCCCCAGTTGATCCTTCCTTCGTGCTCAGCAGCTCGCATAACGGCGCACTCTACTCTGGCCTTGATGGTGCAGTCAAGAGCGCCCTTGTCGACTATGCTTACTCTGGCATTGCGCACCCCAAGACGCTTCAGGGTCGCAAGTGCAACCTTTCTTATCTGTCTTCCGTACTGCCTTATTACAGCACTTTCAAGTTCGAGCTCTATGCCTTTTTTTGCCGGCTCGACCGTGACCATGCAGTCGCTGCTCTCCAGAGTTCCTGCAACTGCGGTTTTTTTGATTTCCATGGTATTCCTCCCGGTAAATCCCTATTTGTTCTGTGCCGCATAGTAATTCATGAGGCATCCTCTGAGGATGATTTCCTTTTCGTCAGCGGTGAGACCTTTTACATACAGGGTCAGATCGCTGACCGATCCGTCCTTGCGTATGGCCTTTGCAGGGATCTCTTCCTGTCCGCTCTCGATAGCGACGCGGATGCCAGGCACAAATACGAAGTCGCCCTCTTCATAAGGGAACTCGTCTCCCTCTGCAAGCGTGAACGGCAGTATGCCCCAGTTGATGCAGTTGCTGCGGTAGCGCTTAGTAGCGTACTCGTAGCAGATGTTTGCGAAGCCGCCCAGCACCTTCTGGCACGATGCTGCCTGCTCACGGGCAGAACCGTCGCCCGGCTTGTTGGCAAATACGCATGAGCCGAACTGTGTATTCTTAAGGAGCTCGTCAGCGTCTCCGACAGCTCCGAGAGCATTGACCATCTTAGCAGGCTTTTCGCCTTCGCGGCGTGCAGCCTCATCAGCAGCTACCGCCTTTGAGCGGCCTACGTATTCCGGAACGCGGCGCGAAAGTGCGAATTCCGAGAGGCGGAGAGGATTGCTCCTGTATGAGCTCGTCTCTCCCGACGGTATGAGCTCATCCGTTGTTGTGACAGGGTCCCTGATAACTGCTGCAAGCTCGACCAGCAGGTTGTCTGTCAGCTCGTACATCTTCGGCCAGTCTGTGATGTTCGGTCCGAGGATGAGTTCTGTATCAGGCTCTGCCTTGCCGAATCCGTAGTAGCAGCGTTTTTTGTACACTTCGTTGTCGAATGTGTACGGGATCTGTTCTGTCTCGTAATCTATGTCAGTAGCCGCGGTTATGTATCCGCCGTTTTTTGCGGTAGCGGCTATCGATCTTGAATCCATCAGGGCAACGGCACTGATCTGTCCTTCGCCCGGCTTTGAGCCTTCACGGTTAGGGAAGTTCCTCGTTGTATGGCGGAGAGAGAGGCCGTTGTTTGCCGGTACATCTCCCGCCCCGAAGCATGGTCCGCAGAACGAAGGCTTAATGACAGCTCCTGCCTCGAGCAGAGCCTCTGTCTTGCCTGCGCGTGTGAGAGCCAGGCTCGTAGGAACGCTCGTAGGGTAAACTGAAAGCGAGAAGTATCCGTTGCCCGTGCTTCCGTCCTTAAGGATGTCTGCAGCCTCGACTATGTTGTCGAAGATACCGCCCGAGCAGCCCGCGATGATTCCCTGATTGGCCAGCACTCCCTTTTCGCTGACCTTCGATCTGAGATCGAGGTGAGCCTTAGGGAACTTCTTTGCCGCTTCTGCCTCAACGCCTGCGAGGATCTCATCGGCATTCCCGAGGAACTCGTGTATCGTATATGCGTTTGAAGGATGGAAAGGCAGTGCGATCATCGACTCCATCTTGTCGAGCTCGATGGTTATGATCGCGTCGTAGTATGCGCCTTCCTTTGGCTCCAGCTTCTTATAGCACTCAGGGCGCTTGTGGATCTCATAGTATTTCCTGATTTCTTCATCCGTAGCCCAGATGGACGAGAGGCATGTAGTCTCTGTAGTCATTACATCTATGCCGCTTCTGAAGTCGTACGGCAGGTATTCAAGTCCCGGTCCCGCAAACTCAAGAACCTTGTTCTTTACCAGGCCCTGGCCGAAGGTCTCCTTCACGAGAGCGATGGCTACATCGTGAGGTCCGATGCCCTTCTTAGGCTTGCCGGTCACGTAGCAGAGCACCACTTCAGGAGGAGTTATGTCCCAGGTGTTTTTGAGGAGCTGCTTTACGAGCTCCGGTCCGCCTTCGCCTACTCCCATGGTGCCCAGCGCGCCATAGCGCGTATGGCTGTCAGAACCGAGTATCATGTTTCCGCATGCAGCCAGTTCTTCTCTTGCATAAGAGTGGATAACGCTCTGGTTGGCAGGAACATATATGCCGCCGTATTTCTTTGCGGCAGACAGGCCGAATACGTGGTCGTCCTCATTGATAGTGCCTCCTACAGCGCACAGGCTGTTGTGGCAGTTTGTCATAGCATAAGGAATCGGGAACTCCGTGAGGCCGCTTGCTCTGGCCGTCTGGATGATCCCGACGTATGTGATATCGTGCGAAACTAACGCATCAAAGCTGATATGGAAAATACCGTCATCAGACTGGGCGCGGTGAGCGTTCAGTATCTGATAAGCTATAGTGCCGTTTCTTCCGGCGCATTTGTCAGCATCCTGTGCTGCGTTCTGAGGAGCGCCATTGTGCCATACGGTACCCTGCTGATAATACTTGATCATTGTTTCCTTCCTTTCCTGAAACAATACGGTTTTATCTTATTTTTCTGCGGGAACATGCATCCCATCAAGTTGATTATAGGATTGCAACTGCAGTAATTCCAATACATTTTACCCAAAAAATGATAGAGACCGTCTATCATTTTTGTTTTTTCTTGTTTTTCATTTGCAGTACTTTCAAACTGAGAAAATCCCTGCGTTCTTTATTGACATTGGGAATCAAAGGGGTATACTAAAATTGTATACAATAGAGTAAAACGTATGGAATATTGAGGTGCATCATGGATATCATCAATGGAGAAAAATCGAGCCAGCCTCTATCGGCAGGTCTGTATTCAGAGCTTCAGAAAGACATACTCTCGGGTGCCATAGCTGACGGAAGCAAGCTCACGGAACAGGCTGTCTGCAAAAAATACACCGTGAGCAGGACTCCTGTAAGAGAAGCATTCAGGCAGCTGGAGGCAGACGGTCTGATCGAGAACATCCCGAACCGCGGCGCCTTTGTCACCGGTCTCACCAGACGCGACATATCAGATCTTTTCGACCTGAGAATACTCTTTGAAGTCCAGGCGGTGGAATGGGCTATTAAACGCATGAGCAGCGAGGAGATTGATGCTCTGGCGGAAAGCATGGAATTCATGGAATTCTACACACTAAAGGAAGACGTGGAAAAGGTGCTCTCGTTCAACACACAGTTCCACAATATCATCTATGCGGGCACCAAGAACAGGATGATACAGAAGACCCTGTCGATTTACCATACTTATCTGAAATACTCAGCCCCGCACAAGACATATACAGAAGAGAGCCTCAAAGCCATACTCGAAGAGCATAAGGCTATCTACGAGGCTTTCGAGGCAAGGAATGCTGCCGCCGGTCGCAAGGCGATGGAGTACCACATGGAGCAGTCCAAGCTCCGCCGCATCGCGCAGTATTTCTGAATATCAGACAGTCTCCGGAATACAATGCATGTGTGTCTGTCCGAGTACGCGGAAACCCTCTGCATGCGGGCATAAATTGCGCAGTCCGAAATCTATTGAGCGCAGCTTCAGATACATCTGAAGCTGTTTTGCTTCTGAGCTTCCGGACGGGAACTGGCTCGTATGACATCCGAAAACCGCTTCATTCTGCAGCCTGAACATATCCCGGGAGACTTTCACATAGCGGTTAGGTCTCGCAGTCATATAAAAAGCGATACCCTTAACGTCTGCAGAGGCAGCCCCTTCCCTTGCCATGATACCCGGGTATGGGCTCATGTATGCGATGTGCGCTGCAGCACGTCCGGTATTCAGGTGATCAACATGGCACTCACGCCCGGTATCCGGATCCGGCGCAAAAATGAGATCAGGCCTGCACTCTCCTGCTGTCTTTGCGATCCCTCTGAGCATCTCTTCATAGTCATAGAAACCGCCGTCGCACAGGTCCAGAAAGCGTACATCCTTCACACCCAGGCGTTCAGCCGAAGCTATCGCCTCCTTCTTCCTAAGTGAGACAAGCTCATCTCCTTTTATTCCGTCCGAAAATCCGTCGCCGTATCTTCCGTCGGTCATTATGAGGAACGTTATCTGCTTACCCTCTGCAGCAAGCCTGGCGACAGTCGCCCCGCAGCCTATCTCTATGTCATCAGGATGAGGCCCTATGAATAAGTATCTTGTAAATGTTTCGACCTCAGGCACCGGCGCCGCGATCTTCAATGCCAGTTTTGTCAGACTCATATCCTTCTCCAACACTGTTGTTCAATTCCGTTATCATTTTTCTGATTTTAGAACATATAATGAAACCCGTCAAACTTGCGCGTTTTTTGCGGTTTAGTGTAGAATTGTCATTAACATCCACATTCGGATGAGATATGTTATCACGGGTATTGAAAGTGAAACAGGGACCGATATGAATTTTGTTTTTATCTCACCAAACTTCCCGGACAACTTCCGGAACTTCTGCGACAGGCTGCATAAAAACGGTGCCAACGTTCTTGGCATCGGGGATGCTTCATATGATTCGCTGAACGATGATCTTAAGGGCTCACTGACCGAATATTATAAAGTGGATTCCATGGAAGATTACAGCCAGGTCTACCGTGCTGTTGCATTCTTCGCATTCAAGTATGGGCGGATCGACTGGATAGAATCCAACAACGAATACTGGCTTGAGCTTGATGCAAAGCTCAGAAAGGATTTTAACGTAACCACGGGTGTACAGCCTGACGAACTGTCGCTCTGGAAGAGCAAGGCGGCAATGAAACCTGTATACAAGGCTGCAGGCATCCCTTCCGCACGCCAGCACCGTGTGTCTACCATTGAGGCAGCTCTTGAATTCATCGACGAGATCGGCGGGTACCCTGTTTTTGCAAAGCCAAATGTAGGCGTAGGCGCAAGTGAAACTTATAAAATAGACAGTGAAGACGATCTCCGGGCATTCTTCAGCGCCGTTTCGGGCAAGGACTATGTCATGGAAGAATTTATTGTAGGGGACATCTACACGTATGACGCGATCTGCGATCAGAACGGCGATCCTGTTTTCGAGTCCTCATTCAGATGTGTCAATGTCGCAGATTCAGTAAACGACGATACGGAAGCAATCATTTTCATACTGCCTGAAGTTCCCGGTCAGCTGCGTGATTACGGACGCAAAGCTCTGAAAAGCTTCCGGGTAAAGAGCCGTTTTGTGCATTTCGAATTCTTCAGGCTGACCGAAGCACGCAAGGGTCTGGCTGATGTTGGAGAATTTATAGGACTTGAGGTAAACATGCGTCCTGCGGGCGGCTTCATCCCTGACATGATGAATTACTCTCACTCTACTGATGTATACCAGATATGGGCAGACATGGTAAGCTTTGACCGCAGTTACAAAAAGCCGGGAGGGCCTGACCGCTTCTGCGTATATATCGGAACCAAGGACAGATTCACACATACGCACAGCCACGAAGAGATACTGTCCCGCTATGGTGACAGAATAACCATGTGCCAGCGCATGCCGGATGTCTTCGCAGCCGCCATGGGTAACCAGATGTACATGGCACTTCTGGATACGGAAGATGACGTTCGCGAATTCGCCAGCTTCGTAGTGGACGAACAGGCTCCGCTGCTGCTTCCGACTCTTTATAAATAACCAGATACAAGAAAAGTGCCTCAATCTGAGGCACTTTTTGTATTATGTGTATTAAATTCCGAGCCCTTCGTCATGCTTGTTCTGATAAGCATACCAGTTGGCATTCTCATAAAGCTCGTCCTCTGCTATCCGCAGCAGGAGCAGCTCGTCTTCACCCTTGTCCGCGATCTCGCGCTCTGCTTCTTCATACAGCATCACCATCTTACGATGGTCATCTATGACATTAGGAAGTGCCAGCCTTCCGTAATAATTATTGGCGAAAATCGTAACAGCCGAGAATACCCCCATACACAGCTTGAACCCCGTACGGACCGCATCGTTCGTTTCCGGCGCAAACATGCTTGTCCCTGACAGCATGCCGCAGCATACTACCTCAAACAGCAGTGCTGCCACATATGTAGCGATGGTTATGATCAGGGCAGCAGTTACCATGCGGTCATTTCTTCTGAGTTGAAGCTCTGCCCTTTTAAGTGCGTTTCTGTGATACTCTCTCTGCTCCAGTATCCAGGTGTCCAGAATGCTTCTCTTTTCACCGGCATTTTCACCCGTCATTATTGCGGATACCGCCCTGCCGACCCACGGAATGGCCACCTGGAGATTCCAAGGCATAATGTCGCTTACCTCACGGCTGATGGCGGCAGTACGGAGATATGTCTGCACCCTGCACGCTTCCGCCAGCACTCTGTACTCGACATATCTTGCGTTGAACCTCGTCAGTTTTGTAAAAATGTTTATCACAAAGAGCGAGATGACCATTGCGCCGCACAGCAGTATCATCCAGTGCCATTCTGCTTCATCGTAGAGCAGAAAAGCCATAGTCAGAACCGTCGCGCATGCAGAAAGGCCTATCAGTACCCTTCTGTCCCATACGTCATATATGATGCTGAGCCTGTCAGAGGCAGCATATACCGCCCGTATCTTATCATCCTCAGCGACATCTGAAGCGTTTTTCATGCAGTCCTTATTATAATTGTCAGTGTCCCTCAGTATCCTGTCGCTTATGCTTTCATCTCCGTGCACGATGACTTCACCGGCCTTCGAATCAGCACTGCCGGATCCTTCCCGGGGCGTAACTATCTGAACAACGGCACCGTATGTTCTGCGAAGCTGCTCACCTGCAATTCCCCTGGCCAGGTTACGGAGCTTAACCTGAACGATCGACGCCGTTCCGCATCCGCCTTCTTCACCCGGAGCCCCATCCCACAATGCAAAGAGTATATGACAGTGTTCTGCAATATAGATCCCGGCCTGTCTGTAAAGATAGTCACGGTCTTCCCTGAAAGGCTCCTTATGAGGCGCTATAAGTACCTTCGAAGACTTCTCTGTCAGTTCTTTCAGCCTTCTGAGAGCATCACCTTCAAAGTCTTCTGAATATTCATCGGCAGACATCGGCAGAACCGTGATGATTTCAAACCCCAGCTCAAGCGCCGTCTCAGCACAAAGCTGATCCGCTCCTTCTGCAAGACAGGTCATGACCGCAAACCCGGAATGCGGATATTTCGCCCTGAGTGATTCGAATTCGGTGCGTACTGAATTTTTAAGATCATCATAATCACGATCTCTCAGGTTCCTGTGCCCGGTGACACCGATTATGACAGGTATTTTTCCAGTTTCGCTCTTCATTGTCTGTTTGTCCCCCGGATCCATCTCCCTTTTTCGATTATTCTACCATACTCAGTATATAAAAAATGGAGCTTATGCCGTAAATACATAAGCTCCGTTTTCAGCTGTTATCGCTTTCCAGTAAAAGCTCTATTCCTTGGCTGCTACCTTAAGTGCTGCAACGATATCTTCTACGTTATCCATTGCCATGACTTTCTCTGCAAGAGCATCAGCCTCAGCCTTTGTCCACTTCGAAATGATGCAGCGGGACGTAAGAACAAGCACAGGGTTAACGCTGTACTCATCAAGGCCGAACGACATGAGCAGCGGGATCATCAGTGGATCTGCAGCTGCTTCTCCGCACATTCCTACAGGTATGCCTGCTTCCTTAGCAGCAACAATGATCTGTCTGATCGAACGGAGTACGGCCGGCTGGAATGCAGAGTACAGATATGCAACCTTTGCATTACCTCTGTCTACTGCCATTGTGTAACCTGTAAGGTCATTTGTTCCGATCGAGAAGAAGTCTGCTTCCTTGGCAAGCAGATCTGCTATTGCGGCAGATGCTGCTGTTTCCGTCATGCAGCCGACTTCGATGTTTTCGTCAAATGCGATACCCTCAGCTCTCAGATCATCCTTGATCCCGGCAACCAGCTTTTTAACTGCTTTGACCTCGTCAACTGTAGTAACGAGAGGAACCATTATTTTTGCCTTACCGAAAGCACTTGCTCTTGTGATTGCGCGGAGCTGAGTCTTGTACATATCCTCATGAGCGAGGCAGTACCTGACAGCTCTGAATCCGAGGAACGGATTCTCTTCCTTCTCGAAGTCCATGTAAGGGATATCCTTATCACCGCCGATATCCAGTGTGCGGATGATGACCGTCTTGCCCTCCATGGTCTCGAGAGCTTCCTTATATGCTTCAAACTGTTCTTCTTCGGTAGGAAGGTGAGTATTGTCCATGAACAGGAACTCTGAGCGGAAAAGGCCTACACCTTCTCCATCGCATTCCATGGCTTTTTTCGCATCCTTAGGTGTACCGATGTTGCAGAAGACTTCGAGTTTGTCGCCATCTGCAGTCAGTGTTTCCTTACCGATGAATTTCTTCAGTTCTTCTTTCTTTTTGATGAACTCTTCGCGCTTAGCAACGTAGTTTGCAAGGATATCTCCTTCCGGATTGATGAATACGTCACCCGCGGTACCGTCTACGATGGCCGCGTCCTTGTCTTCGACCAGGTCTACGATTCCAGGCACCGATAATACGGCCGGGATCTCAAGCGCTCTTGCGAGAATGGCGGAGTGAGAAGTAGGTCCTCCTACCTCTGTAATGATACCGACAACATTCTCTTTTACTATCTGTGATGTCATGGATGGTGTCAGGTCCTTGCACACAAGCACAGTGCCCGCCGGAACCTTTCCGATCTCTATATCCTTAATGCCAAGCAGCTTCTTGAGAATGCTTACCTTGACGTCTGCGATATCGGATGCCCTCTGCTTCATCATCTCATCATCCATAGTGGAAAAAATGCCGTAAAACATGTCACAGACACCTGTAAGTGCAGCTTCAGCGCACTGTCCGGCATCTATCATGTTAAACATCTCTCCCGACATTGACGGGTCGGAAATCATGACTGCATGTCCCAAAAGGATTTCTGATTCTTTTTCACCGATGTTTTTCTTAACATCTTCGGCCATTTCATATGTTTCTTCTACGAAATCATCTATAGCCTTCTGGAAACGGGCTTTCTCTGCAGCTATATCCGAGACCATCTTTGCTTCAAAAGAAAGATCCTGCTCTATTATGCGGCAAATGCTGCCGATTCCGATTCCGCGCGATGCTCCAATTCCTTTGTACATTTTTATTCCTCCGTTAATAAATGCTCCCCTGCAAAAACTGCAGGGGAGCAGAGAAGATTTACTTACTTAATCAGTCTCCCATTCCGGAATCGATGAAAGCTGTGATCTCAGCGAGAGCTGCTTCTTCATCCGGACCATCGCATACGACTTCGATCTGAGAACCGCATTTGATGAGAGCGGTCATCAGAAGCATAACGCTCTTAGCGTTGAAGTCCTTACCGTTGTGCTTAACTATAATGTTGCTCTGATATTTAGCTGCCATCTGTGAAAGAAGACTTGCCGGACGCATGTGCATTCCCAGCTCATTGTTGATTGTGAATTCTTTTGATACCATAATAAATCTCCTTGACTTCTTATCCGTTTGAGTTATACCGACTCCCTGCAGACTAATTTTACAACATCTGCTGGGGTCTCGGCAAGATATGTTGCCCCGGCATTGACTAATTCATTAATACAGACCAACGCTGAAAGCAAATGCGATCAGAACTGCTATAGGACCTGTAATGATACGCGAGAACAGAACTGCAGGAACGCCGTACTCGATGGTTTCAGGCTCAGCCTCTCCGAGGGAAAGACCTACCGGTACAAAGTCAGCTCCTACCTGACCGTCGATCGCAAACAGAGCCGGAAGAGCATATCTTGCAGGGATAGCGCCTGTAGCGAACTGTGCACCGAGGAGCGTACCTACGATCTGAGCGATTACAGCTCCGGGTCCGAGGATCGGTGACAGGAACGGCAGCGAGCAGATGATACAGATCACCAGCATGCCCGGAAGTGTTCCGCACAAAGGAGCGATCGTGTTAGCGATCACATTACCAAGTCCGCTCGCACTGATGATACCAAGGATAGTACTTGTGAATGCCATGAAAGGCAGAATGTTTTTTATGACCATGTCGATGGTCTCACGGCCTGCCTGGAAGAACTGACCTACTACATAGCCTACGCCCTTACCGAGGCGGACTATGAAACCTTCCTTCTTTCCTTCATTAGCAGCAGCGATCTCAGCCTTCGCTTCTTCCTTTGTCTTAGGTCTTTTTTCCTCAGCTGCAGCTGTTGCTGCCTGTGCTGCTGCAGCTTCTGCTGCTGCGTCCTCAGCCGGAGCATCACCAACTACCTCGATGTCCTTTTCACGAACAGCGGAGACGTAGATATCTTCTGTAATGAACATAGCCAGAGGGCCGGCCTTTCCTGCCGGCATAAGGTTTACTGTATTTATTCCCTTCTTAGGATAAACACCGCATCTTGCTGTTCCGCCGCAGTCTACTACTGCAACCATGATCTCGTCATCAGGCAGGGTAGTTTTCCATCCGTCTACTGCTTCACCGCCTGTGAGCTCTGCGATCTTTGCTGCTACAGGGTGAATCCCGCCGCCGGTCACGCTGAGAACTGTATGGCACTTTTCGGTTGGTGTAATTGTGAGAGGGCCGCCCCAGCCGCCGTCTCCGGCGCTGATTTTAATTGTCTTATACACGGTTTTCCTCCCCTTACTACTTACCATCATCTATTACCTCGATGTCCTTTTCACGGACAGCGGAGACATAGTTATCTTCTGTGATGAACATTGCAAGAGGACCGGCCTTTCCTACAGGCATAAGGTTTACTGTATAGATTCCCTTCTTAGGATAAACGCCGCATCTTACTGTTCCGCCGCAGTCTACTATTGCAACCATGATCTCGTCATCAGGAATGGTTGTCGTCCAGCCGTCTACTGCTTCACCACCTGTGAGCTCTGCGATCTTTGCTGCTACAGGGTGGATCCCGCCGCCGGTTACGCTAAGAACTGTATGGCACTTTTCGGTTGGTGTAATTGTGAGAGGGCCGCCCCATCCGCCTTCTCCAGCGCTGATTTTAATTGTCTTATACATGATTTTTCCTCCCCTAATTACTTATCTTTTGTCATGAATGCATAAATTCTCTCAGTGAGAAGTCCTCTGATAAGAATGACTATGAGTCCGACGATGAAATAACGGACAGCAAGGCCGCCTGTGCTGAGACCTGCTTCCTGCAGACCTGTAGCGATACCGATGAATACGAACAGCTCACTGGCATTTGCATGCGGGAAGAGTCCCGTAATCGGATGTACTAAGCTTACTGCTGCATCATAGTAAGCAGGTTTATACTTTTCTTCCAGAAAACGTCCGAATGTGTAGCACATCGGATTTCCGAGGAAGAATACTGCCATGAGAGGCAGCAGTGTATATCTGAGAACTGCAAATCTGGTAATCTTTTTAGCAAAGTTTTCTACCTTTTCAGTACCGACCAGCTTGATGATAGAGTTGACGAATGTCATCAGGCATACAACCATGGGAATGATTCCTGATACCCAACTCATGAAGGTCTCGCCGCCGGCAGTGAACAATGACATAAAGCCCTCTGCCAGTTTGGTTATAAATTCCATAAAGTTCCTCCATTCGAATTTGTTATGTATCCATTAATATGGATACCGTGTTTTATATGTTACACCGATTCCGGCAGTTTTACCACGGCTGCCGCCCCGGTGGTGCATATCTTATTGTTTCACCTTAGCTTTTTCCCTTTTTTGCCTCTTTTTGTTTCCATGAAGGCTTCCTGCTCTCTGGTCAGCTCCCTGTCAGTCAGCCTTACCTCAAGAGCTTCCAGAGCCCTGATGTATCCCTGCCAGCGTTTCCACTCTTTTTTATCCAGACCCTCAGTCAGCTCGAGCAGGTCGAAAATGCTGCTGCCGGTCAGAGGTCTTCCCATGAATGTATCTACAGGATGAAATCGCGACCACACACCGGATCCATCGAGCACCTCAGCGCCGGTGACGATCCCATCGTTATCACAGGCAATTATGGCGACGTGACCATCAAAAAACTTACCGCGTCTCTGCCCCATGCCGACATTTCCCAGCTGGTGCACCCTGCGGACTGCCTTTCTGTAGTTTTGTATCTGCAGTACTCCGCCGATCGACTGCAGAACCAGCAAGCCGAATACTATCAGGATAAGGACGGAGATTCCGCTAAGCTTCATTAATCAGTTCTCCCGCTAAGCTTATTTTACTAATGTTAGCATTGTATCTTTAATCACACTTATTATCAAGGACTATGTTCTGACCAAATGCCTGATTTAATGCATTTTTATATTTGTCAGCACATTTTGTTTTAATGCGAATATTGATGCAAATCATCTATGCATTTGTGTAAAACAATCTCATCCATAAAAATTCCACCGGATAAACTGCACAGTTCAGAGCAATTTTGCTACTGTCGCATCCTTTATGAGAATTTACACGCAAGGAAAATTTACGCAATTGTTCTTGACATATGTTGAAATATTAACTAAGATGAGTTCGTAAAATGAGATTACTATATATAAATTGTATATAAAAAAGAAAGGAACCGCTCCATGGTAAAGGCTGAACGTCCATTCCTGATCGTTAATCCAAAATCTTATCTCTATGGGCAGAAGAGTCTGAAACTTGCCATGGCAGCTGACAGGACTGCTGCTGAGACAGGCCTTCAGATCTTTTTTACATGTCCTTATGCCGACATCAGGCTGATCAGACAGAACACCAGCCATGTTATCGTTTGCGCGCAGTCTCTCGATCCGCTGACGCCCGGCCGCGGCATGGGGCACGTTCTTCCGGAATCTCTTAAAGAAGCCGGAGCAGATGCAGTATTTCTCAATCACGCCGAGAACCCTAAGACTGTTGCAGATCTGAGTGCATGCATTAAACGCGCAAAAGAGCTTGAGATGATCACAATAGTATGCGCTGACAGCACAAAAGAGGCTGCTGCTGTTGCCTGCCTTGATGCAGACATCGTGCTTGCTGAACCTACAGATCTGATAGGAACAGGTAAGACTGCTGACGATTCATATGTAACAGACACGGTAGCCGTACTTCATAAGGTAAACCCGGACGTACTGGTCATGATCGCTTCCGGCGTTGTTACAGCTGATGACTGCTATAATGTAGTAAGACTCGGCGCTGACGGAACCGGCGCAACATCCGGTATCCTGAACGCCCCTTCGCCGGCTGTGCGCGTACAGGAAATGGCAGAGGCTATCGTAAAAGCATATAGGGAAAGAGAAGGAAAATAATGAAGGTTTACAAAGAGCAGATCGATCTGAGATCTCACGGAGGAACTCCTACTTTTATCAATATAACACCGGAGGTAAAGCAGGCCATCGCAAACAGCGGCATACAGAGCGGAATCGTAACTATCATTTCCCCTCATACGACATGTTCGGTATTCTTTGAAGAATTTGTTCACGACCTTACTGAAGACGGAACAGAATTTCTGCAGATGGATCTGAACGCTGCACTCTGCAAAATCATTCCTGATCAGACTGAGATCCCGCCGGCAGGTTCTTACATGTATCCCGGTCCTGAGCATTATGCTGACGTAGCTTCCTGGCCGGATGCTGAAACTTACCTTCCGGGCGGCGATAAGACTGCACTTCTAAACTGCGACGCACACATGAAGGCCACCCTCCTCGGTAACAGCGCCACTCTTGAAGTCGAAGACGGAAAGCTCGCAGTCGGTAAAACCGGTTACGTTTACTTCGTAGACTTTGACAGAACAAGAGAGCGCGGCAGAAGATGCAGAGTCATCATCATGGGTGAATAAGTTGTTCGATACAAGGGCATAAATCGCAGAATCATAGCAGAAATACAAAATGGCGGAAGTCCAGTATGGACATTCCGCCGTTTTAAATTACTTTTCGGATTTTATTGATTGCTGCCTGTATATGCTATTTTACATTTGCCAGTTCGATAAGTTTTTTAGCGCACTCTGTATCTGTGATAAGGATGTTCAGATAACCGCCGCGTATCGCACCGATCACAGCTTCCGCTTTTCTCGCGCCGCCTGCTATCCCGATCTTGCTCGGGACCCTGCGGATATCCTCAAGGCGCATAGCAGCCACA
Source organism: Anaerovoracaceae bacterium (assembly GCA_045114615.1). Taxonomy (GTDB): domain Bacteria; phylum Bacillota; class Clostridia; order Peptostreptococcales; family Anaerovoracaceae; genus Crickella. The sequence continues at coordinate 26,974 of JBGUKU010000101.1, read as the reverse complement.
CGGTCATTATAGAATCTGTAATGATCGGTATTGCCGTCCTTATCATAGAACTGCAGGCACATATCCCCTACTGCTCCGCGGTCTGCCAGAAGCTTGCGTTCATCTGCCGTCATATATCCGGCTTTAGTCAGGGTATGCTCATTTCCGTCCGGCACGCCTATGCCTACAAGGACCACATTGAGATGCCTGAACTCTTCAAGGATATAGTTAACTGCCTTTTCCTTCATGAAAAACTCCAGAACGCTGCTTTCGGAGAATACTGCCGGTGAAAGGAACTGAGTATATGTTCCGCCGAACTTTTCTGCAAATTTTCTTGCAAGTTCATTTCCCTGCACATCCATGCCTCCTTTGGTGTTGCGGCTGATACTTCCCTCCAGAGCTACAAAAAGGAGATCTTTGTGCTTCTCATAAGTTTTGTTGGTGCTGACTACGTTGTTCAGCGTACTGCCCATCGCAACACCTATCCTGTCACCCTCTTTAAAAAAGCTTTGCAGATAGTCTGACGCTGTTCCGAACATGTATGATGCGGCTTCTGATCTGGAGTCAAGCACACTGTTTTCGACTATCAGGACATCCTTGAGCCCATATGCCCTTTCAAGCGTTTTTTCCATTTCACCATAGTCATAAAAACGCGGGTTGTGCAGTTCAATTGTAACGATGCCCATCTCGCGGCCTTTCTGAAGCATGCGCAGTACGGAGGATCTGGATACACCCAGATAATCTCCTACCTCCTGCTGGTTCATATTATCCTGATAGTACAGGCTGCAGACCTTGTAGATCAGCCGCTCATCATCTACGATTTTTTTCATTTTAAGACACCATTTTCAAGCATGTTGCATTATTATTACAAATATATACACGCAATTGTTTTAATTGCGTGCTCATTATACAAAAGCCACTTATCAAATGCAACGATTTATCGTTAACTGCAAACAATAACCATTGCGGTATTTATAAATTATCTGATTGAGCAGATATGAACAAGCGGCGTGCTTTATCCAAATGTTCTGAACATACCGATTGAAGTCAAAAATGATTAGACTTATAATACTCAATGTAAAAATATGCGTAAACGCAAATGATTAAAAGGAGGTCTCAAATGAAATATGATGTTACCATTACCGGACTAGGTGATATGGCACTCGATTTCCTCGATCCTGCAATGAAGATGAGATTCGCTATCCTGTTTGACGACGATGCGCCTGCTGAACTGGCTGAGCTTTCTATCCTGCATACTAAGGGAGAACTGACTGAAGCTCCGGCCCCTGGCGACACCATGAAGATCGGTGAAAAGACTTATAAAATCACCGCTGTAGGGAATGAGGCAATTCAAACGCTCACAAATATGGGCCACTGCACACTTGCGTTTACTGCAGATACAGAACCTCATCGTCCGGGCTGCATCAACCTGGATGGCGAGGTCATCACTGAGGCAGACGTTGCAGCCGGATCGGTAATCCAGATCTTCTGACAGTCTGAAAACAAGGAGGATTACTTTTTATGCTTAACATGAACTGGAAACTGGAGCAGAGAGAAAAAGAAGGAAAGATCATCAAAGTCGGTATTGTAGGAGCCGGACAGATGGGCCGCGGAATGGTTACACAGATGGTACTCATGAAGGGAATGACACCCGCGATCGTATCCGATATCAACGTCGCTCTCGCAGTACAGGCTTTCAAGTATGCAGAAGTTTCTGACGATGAAATCGTTGTAGCAAAGACTCTCGAGGAAGCAAATGCAGGAATCGCATCCGGTAAGTATGTTGCATGCGGAGATGCGGCATTCGTTTCCGCAGCAGAAGGCGTTGACGCTGTCATCGACTGCACCGGGGTTCCTGATGTAGGCGCAAAGGTTGCTACAGACGCTATGAAGAATGGTAAGCATGTTGTAATGCTCAACGTTGAGACAGACGTTGTTATCGGACCTTACCTCGACAAGTTCGCTAAGGAGCACGGCGTGATCTACACAGGTTCCGCAGGAGATGAGCCGGGTGCTGTAATGGAGCTCTACTGCTTCGCAAAAGCTATGGGCCTCAATGTAGAGGTTATGGGCAAGGGTAAGAATAACAAGATCGACTATGAGTGTAACCCTGACACAGTTTTCGAAGAGGCTGCACGCCGCAAGATGAGCCCGAGAATGCTCTGCGCATTCAAGGACGGCACAAAGACAATGGTAGAGATGACTGCTATGTGCAACTACACAGGTCTTATTCCTGACGTGATCGGCGGACACGGCCCTGCAACAGCTCCCGGAACAGAAGGCGTTAAGCAGCTCAACGAGATCTTCAAGCTTAAGAAAGACGGCGGAATCCTCGATAAGCACGGCGTAGTTGAGTACGTAAACGGAATCGCTCCCGGCGTTTTCGTAACAGTTTCGACAAACAATGCGGAGATCGCTTATCAGCTGCAGTACCACAGCATGGGTCCAGGACCGCTCTGGACACTCTACAGACCATATCACCTCTGCAACCTCGAGACACCGCTCACAGTTGCCAAGGCAGTTATCGACGGAGAGAAGACTTGCGTAGCCAAGGACGGCCTCGTAGCAGAGTGCATCACAAGAGCGAAGATCGACCTCAAGGCAGGCCAGAACCTCGACGGAATCGGCGGATACACAACACTCGGTTCGATCTGCACAGAGGCAGAGGCTACAGAGAAGGGTTATGTACCATTCGGTCTGATCAACAGGAACGCTGTTATGAAGGTTGACTGCAAGAAGGGCGACCTCATCACATACGACATGGTTGAGCTCGACAAGAACACTCTGATCTACAAGCTCAGAAAAGAGCAGGATGCTATGTACGGAAAGCACGTTCTGTAATCTCCATAACAGAATACCAACTTATAAAGAAAAACAGTTGCCGGATCTTACAGATCCAGCAACTGTTTCTTTTTTGCATCGAATTCTTCTTTTGTGATGATATCCAGATCCAGCAGTTCCTTAAGCTTTTTCAGTTCTTCATATGGATCCATGGCTGCCGGAGGTCTGCTCTGTATAACATTCGCAGAGTCTTGTCCCCCGCCTTCGCGCAGTTTCTTAAAATCTCTCAGCGCCAGCTCCAGCTTTGCTTTCCTTGAGCGGGCAAAAGGAATTGGAATATCCCTGCCCTGTGTCCGCAGTGTCAGGATCCCATATGGCGAAAAGAGCTGCGAACTGGTTATTTCCAGAGACTCGATTTCCTCATAAGGGTAATGCTTTCCGCGTGCGATCAGCTCGTCATCATCAAATATGATAGGTTCTATACTGAGTTGCCCTTCTATTTCATGATACATGAACAGATCCCCCCTTTTTATTACTTCTCTTGATTTTAACTAATTGCTGCCTTCAGTCGGAGGAGCCTCTACTACTCCGCCACCGCCGCTGTCAGGAGGTGTGCTTCCACCATCACCACCGCTGTCAGGAGGTGTGCTTCCACCGCCACCGCCGCTGTCAGGAGGTGTGCTTCCACCGCCACCACCGCTGTCAGGAGGTGTGTTTCCACCGCCGCCACCGCTGTCAGGAGGTGTGCCTCCACCACCGGAGCTACCGCTGTCAGGAGTTACGCTTCCGCCGCCACTGCCGCTGTCAGGAGTTACGCTTCCGCCGCCACTGCCGCTGTCAGGTGTTACACTTCCGCCGCCGGATCCGCTACTGCTGCCCGGATCTGCCGGAATTGTATACACGACATCGTTGTTAACTTCGACTTCATTTTCATCCGAATCATCATCTTTATTTTTCTTTTTCTTTGAAGAATCGCCAAAATACTGTCCTGGATTCTTTTCTGTTCCTTTAGTATAGTATTCGCCATTCTGCTTTATAACATTTGAAGGCATCTCCAGATATTCGCCTTCAGTAACGTCTTTTACCGGTCTCATGATTCTGCTCCACAGGGCTGCTGCCTGAGCTGACGAACCATTCATCTCTACATTGAGATCTGTACCTATCCACAGAGCAGCTGCATAGTCAGGGGTAAATCCGTCGAACCATACATCGAATGTGTCATTTGTTGTTCCTGTCTTACCACCGACTTCAACACCCGAGATGGCTGCATTGCCTGCGATTCCCCTTGAAACAACAGACTTGAGCAGATCCGTCATGATCCACGCAACGCCCTCATCGAGCACCTTGCTGGTTTTGGATTCTCCCTTAAGCAATTCTTTGCCGTTTGAATCTTCCACATTCGTATAGCAGACTGCTGTGTTGATGATTCCGCCGTTCGGGAATGCTGCATATGCAAGCGACATTTCAAGAGGCGTCACTCCGTATGTCATGGCGCCAAGTCCAAGAGCAGCAGGATTCACGTCATTTGCCTTGACGCTGGTATCGGTCTCAAGTGTTGTGAGTCCGTACTTTTCAAGCATTTCAATGGAGTAATCGAGACCCACCTGCCACAGTATCTTTACTGCGCATGTATTGATCGACTGCTGCAGAGCTGTTCTCAGTGAGTTTCTGCCCGAATATGACTTGGAGAAATTCTGCGGCCACTCCTCTCCGTTTATTTCGAGCGGTTCATCCACCACGACCGAACTTGCGGTAATATAATCACCCCAATATTTTGTTCCCTGATTGTCAAAACCGTAGTCGGTAAACTGGAATTTCTGATTTTTTGCCGCATAGTCAAAGCTCCTCTGAAGAGCCGCACCGTAAACTGCAAGCGGCTTTATCGATGATCCCGGCTGTCTCGGGCTTATAGCTCTGTTGAAAAGATTTGAACCTTCAGCGTCACGTCCTCCTACAAATCCGCTTATATATCCCGTACCGACTTCAGTAACGACCATGCTGGCCTGTACTTTGCTGCCATCTACTGCCGACGGGAAGTTTGCATCATTCTGGAATTCTTCATAGATCGCATTCTGGAGGTCACTTCTCAGCGTGGTATGTATCTGCAGCCCGGCTGTATATACCATACGCTGGGCGTCTTCTTCGCTGATCTTATACTTTTCCATGAGGTCATTGATGACTACACCCGCCACATAATCAGTAAAGTATGTATATGCTGATTCTTTCTCCTCAAAACTCGGCGAGAGGATGTCTATGATATCCACTTCTGCGCTTTTGGCGTCTGTAGATGAAATATATCCCTGGTCTGCCATCAGCTCCAGAACCAGATCTCGTCTGTCTTTGGAAATATCATTCGCGTAATAGCCCGTACCTCCGGATTCTTCATCTTCGGTATCCGTGCTGCTATAGTAACTGTCTTCAGATTCGGATTCTTCTTCGTCTACGATCTCGTCAAGCGAATAATAATTGATTTTTTCGATTTCCTCATTGCCTTCCGGATCCTCTGTGATCAGTGCATAGCTGTCCGGCGCCTGCGGAAGAGCAGCCAGAGCCGCGCACTCGGCAAGAGTCAGCTCATCGACATCCTTTGAAAAGTATGTTCTGGCAGCAGCACTCACGCCATAGTTTCCATAACCCAGATAGATCGTGTTCAGATATGCCTCGAGAATCTGATCCTTAGTCAGCTTGTGCTCGAGCCGCCATGCAATGAACATCTCTGACAGCTTTCTGCTTATGCTTCGCTGGCTCTTTATTTCAGCCAGATATGCATTTCTGGCAAGCTGCTGAGTGATGGTGGATGTGCCGCTTATAGCTGCAGACCTTCCGGTAAGCTTTGACAGAACGGCACCGAACATCCTTCGCCAGTTAAAGCCGTGATGCTTATAGAACGTTTTATCTTCTATAGCAATAAAAGCATTCTTGAGATCATCCGGCATTTCGCCTATTGGTACTATAGTCCTGTCTTCAGTGTAATGCAGGGTATCGATTTCATTGCCGTCTATATCATAGAGAATAGACGAACGTTCGATGTTGGCATAGAGGCTTTCCTGATTGATTCCTCCTACTTTTATAGCAGTTATGATTACTGTCAGAAGAACCACCGCGACACCCAATGCGAACAGTCCGCCGATCACGGTCAGCAGTTTTTGTCCCCTTGATGCATTAACGAATTTTTCCCAGGTTTTGTTTTTCTTTGTGTGTCTTTGTTTAGCTTTCATATGATTATGCACCTTTGATATCACATGTTTTCAATGGCTTATATGCACATACATATTAATTATACCATACCGGAGTTCATATAAACTAATTTAAAAAGCTCCGGAGCCGGAGCTTTTATAGACAGAATCATACAACTTTTATACCGGTCTGAAGTAACGGTTATTTAACCGGAACGCAGTGTTTGTCATTGATTTCGCAGACTTTATTGACCCTTCTGCGGTATTTTTCTTCCATGAGAGGATCTGTCGTAAGCCAGGTCTTTACTATCTCCATCGACATAAGACCGCCGATAATCTTTGCACCAAGGCACAGGATATTGGAATCTGTATGTTCCCTGGCAAGAGCAGCACAGACTGGATCCTGACATACAGCTGCATAGCAGCCATTTATTTTATTTGCGATCAGAGCACTGCCATAGCCGACTCCATCGCAGAAGATCCCCCTGTCACACTCCCCTTTGGCAACCGCCAGAGCGGCAGGATATACAAAATCGGACAGATCGCAGGATGCTCCATCATAAGTTCCGAAATCCTGCACCTCATAGCCCTGCGAAATGAGATAAGCTTTTATCTCTTCCTTCATCTGTGTTCCGGCATGATCATTCGCCATAGCAATTTTCATAGCGTGCCCTCCTTTTTTATTTGACTATAACCGACTCTTCGTTCCCAGTCAAACATAATATAACTAATTGTTTCTGATCCAGCCTGAAACAGCTTCTGCTGTTTCCTTTTGCTGTCTGCCTTCACTTGTTTGGGGTTTGCCGTCGCCTTTCTGTACACCGTAGTTACCAAACTGAGCATGATTCCCTCCTTCTATGATCAGTTCGGTGAAATCGGCAGGCCAAAGGCCGTCATTCTTCGTTTTATTATATTTGTCAGTATTAAGAACCTGATCTTCCGAACCATATATCGAAATCACCGGGGTGCTGAGTTCTCCGATCGGATACGCGGCGAGAAGAACCAATCCGTTCCAAGGAGACGCGTTATCCGCCTCCTCTGCATCATCCGCGGTCATTGCTGCAGCCACACCGCCAAGCGAATGCCCTCCGACATACCATTTCTCATAGTTCTTTATATTATCAGCACGTATGTTTTCTGCCGCGTCTTTGCCCAGCAGCGCAAAATTCAGCGGCATGTCACACAGATAGCAATCGACACCGCGCAAAGATATCTCCTTCATGAGCGGTGCATATGCAGCAGCTTCGACCTTGGCCCCCGGATAAAACACCAGTGCGGAATCTGTGCCGGGACCGTCAAAAAACCATCCGTTTGCTGCATCATCTTCCTTTATGATCTCATGGACGCTGACATCTTCCGTGCTTTCGAGCGCTGCAAGTGCAGTAACATCCGCGTGATAAAATGTCCCGAAATATACAGCGATTACACCTGCCAGAATGGCCAGCTGAGCAAGCGTATTGACCAGCTCTTCTATCCAGTTCGACCTGGCACTGTTGTCCATATGTGAGCCGAGATACCCCATGATACACATGAGGACGAAACCGGCAACAAACAGGATCGATGCAGGCATCATTGTTAGCGATCGCCACAGCCCGGAAAAAGCAGCCTTGCCTCCCGCAAATACTGAAAGGATCATAAGCACAAACCCGGCAGGCATAAGAATATGAAACATCCGCGTCAGGCCGGAGAAGTCTTTTTCGCTGACTACTACTATCATTTTCCATATGGCCTTGCACAGGCCGCCCATGAAGCAGGCAAGTACTCCCGCAAGCAGCAGCGGGCTCCCGTACATGCTGTACATGATAAGCCCGCTCGCAAGGAACAGTAAAACTGGCATTATATCCAATAATGCCAGTCCCATGGTGTATTCTTTGTATTCGTCTGAATATGCCGACATAAAGATTAATCCCAGAGAGGTTCGACTTCCTTTCCGTCAGGTTCCTTCTTAAGAACGATGTTGAGAATGATCGCGCAGATAGCAGCAGGAACGATTCCGGAACCACCGAAGATGTAGTTTACGAATGCAGGCATCTGAGCCAGTACGTTCGCTGTAGAGCCGAGGCCGTAACCAAGGCCGAGAGATACCGCGACGATAGTTACCTCACGGGTGGTGATCGGTTCTCTGGTGATCAGCTGGATACCGCTGACTACGATAGACGCGAACATGAATACAGCTGCTCCGCCGAGCACCGACTGAGGCATCAGCTGTACAATAGCGGCCAGCTTAGGGCAGAAGCCGCAAAGCACCAGGAAGATGGCACCCATAGTGATGGCAAACAGATTGACTATCTTGGTCATTCCTACGAGCCCTACGTTCTGGCTGAACGATGTGTTAGGCAGTACGCCGAACAATGTGGCGAAAGTTGAGCCGATACCATCGCAGGCTACTCCGCCGGAAAGCTCCTTATCTGTTGCTTCACGTCCGAGGCCTCCCTCGGTGATACCCGAAAGGTCTCCGATCGTCTCTACAGCTGTTACGACAAACATGATCATGATAGGGATGATCGCGCGTGCATCGAATACGAACTTGACCGGCATTATCTTAGGCAGCGATATCCATGATGCGGATGCTACCTTAGCCCACTGCAGTACCCATGAGCAAGTATATGTTTCTCCATCTACGACGTATGTAGTATCGAGGAACATTGCCAGGATCGCGCAGAGGATATATCCGAAAATGATCCCGAACAGGATCGATGCGGCAGACCAGATGCCCTTTGTAAAATGCTTGAGTACAATGATGAATATCAGTACCGCAAGACCGATCAGCAGGTTTGTCGGCGAACCGAAGTCCTTGTTGTTGTTGCCGCCTCCAAATGAGTTGATACCGACACTGATAAGTGACAGACCGATCGCAGTAACTACCGTACCTGTGACTACGCTTGGGAAGAATTTACGGAGCGGTTTGAGCATGAATCCGAGTATCATTTCAAATATACCGCCTATGAAGCAGGCTCCGAGAATAGCGCCATACGCGACTACTCCTCCTCCCATAGATCCTGCTACACCACTCATTACTCCTATGAAGCCTGAGCTTGTACCCATTACGCACGGCAATCTCGCTCCGATTGGCCCGATAGTCCAGAGCTGCACCAGTGTGACGAGTCCGGCTACCAGCATCGCATTCTGGATGACCGGAACCATAAGTCCCGCATCGCCTAGCGAGCATGCCCCGCCGATGACCAGGATAGGTGTCAGGTTTCCAACGAACATGGCCAGAACATGCTGCATTCCGAGTATAATCGCTTTACCGGTAGGTATGCGCCCTTCCAGCTCATACTCGGAGGTCATAACGCTCAGGCCTTTTACTTTCTTTTCATCAGCCATTAACAATACCTCTCTTTCTCCGCACAACACACTTTTAATAATTATTCATTATGCCACATATTTATTAGTTTTAAAAGTATTATGTCAGACTCCTTCAGAAACCGTTTCTGTGTCCGGTTCCTTATTCCACTTTCTGTTCCATACATCCATGATCTCATCATAGTATTTTGCGTTTATCAGACGAAGTCCCCAGAATGCGCCGAAAGCCCCTGCGACGATCGTGATCCAATCTCCTATGCCCATGCCCATCATGACACCACCGCTGCCGGCAAGGTCGACACGTGCCAGCTCAAAAAAGTCAACACTCCAGTGGCCGATTATCGTCGGCCACAGATTTCCCGTCCGCAGATAGACCGCGCAGAACAGCATACCTACCCCGATGGCATATATGGCCTGTATAACAACTGACATCGGATCTCCTCCCATCAGGATATTTCCCAGGTGTATCAGGCCGAATACTATAGAAGACAGCCAGAATATGGTTTTGATCTGCCCCGCTGATTTTATCTTTCTCATGTAGTTGGCAACGCCCAGTCCGCGATACATTATCTCTTCGCCGAAGCCAGGTGCCATAGCTCTGATCAGGGCTATGGCCATACTGCCTGTGCCGAGCGTTATCCAGGTTACTATGCTGCCTGAATAGTGAATAATCAGAAACGGCAGAAGCATCAGAAGCCCTTCTTTGAGGCCGTCTTTCTGAAGGCAGCCGTTAAAATCAGGTCTGAACCACAGTTTGAATAATAATGCAGCCAAAAGTGCTGCACCCGCTACCCCTATGCCCATGGCTACATCGACTGTTCCCCCCACGCCCATTGTTTCAAAGGTGTAGCCCGGGATATAGTTGCCAATCAATCTGTCAATCCTGATACCCAGACCTTCATCGATCAGCTGAACAAAAATAACCAGTAGGAAATAGCTTATAATTGTGTGATCAAGTATCTTATGTTCTCTCTTTTTCATCGTATCTTCTCCTTTTTTCAAGAGAAAGGCACCTCATTTGGTTAGGCGTCTTTAGATCCCGCGGTTATTCTCTATCTTTCGTATAGTGTAGATGTAGCTGAACACGAGGACGATCACTGCACCGCCCCACGCTGCTACCTCAGCAATAAAAAGGCCATCCTCTCCTATGACTCTGGCCAGTATTAGCGCAGAAGCTATCCGCATGATCAGCTCCGCAAATGCGGATACCATAGGGAGGAATGTATTACCCAGCCCCTGAGTGGATGACCGGAATATATACAGGAGATACAACACCGGCAGGCAGACGCACATTATAGCAAGATATCTGTATGCCACATCCACCGTAGCCTGTATTTCATACGGTGTGCCGGAAACAAATCCGGACAGTATCACGCGTCCTGTGAGCAGCATGACAGTAGCTATGACACATGCAGTTGCGATCGCCGCCCAGAATGCAGACCTTACACCTTCATATATGCGGTCGATCCGCCCTGCTCCGAGATTCTGTGCGACATAGGTTGTCATTGCAAATCCGAATGACGATGTAGCAATCTCAAGCACTCCATGCATCTTGGCGCCCGCTGTGAAACCTGCTATGAATATAACGCTGAATGTGTTCACTACGGATTGTACGACCATTCCGCCTACAACGATAAAGAAATTCTGCAGCATCATAGGAGCGCTCAGTATCGTGATCGATCGTAGCAGCGGGATATCCGGGATAAGGTCCGTACGCCTGATATGGAGCTGCCCGACCCTGAGTATCACCGGCAGACAAAATGCGGCAGAACAAAACTGTGCTATGATCGTAGCCCAGGCTGCACCGCCGATTCCCCATTTGAAATAGCATACAAAAAGAAGATCAAGCGCTATGTTGATCACGGATGCGGCGATCATCGAATACAGCGGAGTCCTGCTGTCGCCAAGAGCTCTGAGTGTTGATGCCAGAAGATTATAGCAAGTTATTACCGGTATCCCGGCATATGAAATCTTCAGGTATATCAGAGCCTGTGTCATCAGCTCTTCCGGAGTGCCCAGCAACATCAGCATTTCGGGAGCCAGCAATTCACCAATCACTAACAGGAAGACTGCAAAAGCTGCTGACAGGACTATGGCATTGCCAAAGCCTCTGCGAAGCATTCTCTCATCGCCACGTCCGAACGAGTGTGCAAGGGTAATCGATATACCCTGCGACAGTCCCATTACTACTCCCAGAAATATCCAGTTTGGCCACGTAGATGCACCCAGTGCTGCCAGAGCTGCTACACCAAGGGTCTTCCCCACTATCATGCTGTCAGCTACTGAATACATCTGCTGAAATATATTCCCAATCATGAGAGGAAACGCAAAGGTTACGATAAGCCTTACAGGTTTCCCCTCGGTCATCAGTGTAACGTGTGACTTCATATGCCCCTGCCTTCAGATGTTTCTGTTTATGATATAATCTAACATCATATGCAGATTAGTTGATCCCATTATTTATGACTGAAAAACAATCTTCCGGCGGAAACTCTCAGATACTGGCAGCAGCCATGATAACTTCCTTCATGACTACTTTTATGTCGAGCGCGCTTAACCTTTCGGTGCCATCGCTTGAGAGTTATTTTAGTGTAAATGCTGCTTATGTAAGCTGGATCGTCAGTTCATACACCATTGCGGTAGCCGCCATGAGCCTTCCGATGGGCAAGGTATCAGACGTCACCAGCCGCAGGACAGTATTCCTTACCGGAATAGCCGGTTTCGGCATTTTATCGGCAATCAGCATCTTTGCCCCGTCAATCGGAGTCCTTGTGCTTCTCCGTGCGCTGTCTGGAACATGTGCGGCCATGATATTCGCCACTAACAACGCGATACTGATAAGCGCCTTTCCCCACAGTGTTCAGGGAAAAATGCTCGGATACTCTGTGGCGGCCACATATATAGGTCTTACGGCCGGCCCTGTCGCGGGCGGTCTTCTGAACAGTACTTTCGGATGGAGATCGATTTTTGGCGTATCAGCCGCTATTTCTGCTGCGACTTTCCTCGCAGCATTCAGAGCTGTTCCGAAGGACGCCCCTGCATCGCATGTATCCGGAGTTGATACAGCCGGTATCGTACTTTATATATCTTCTATAGTTTTAAGCCTGTTCGGCATGACCGGTCTTGGAAGCGATAATGCCGCACCATACATGCTTTCTGCCGGTATTATTATCCTTGCAGTATTTTTCCTGCATGAGGACAGGCGGGAGAAGACAGAAAAAAACACCATCATGCGGGTAAGCATGTTCAGGCAAAGCCGCACTTTCACATTCTCATGCCTTGCTGCCCTCCTGAATTACGGAGCGACTTTTGCTATCAGCTATGAAATGAGCATTTACCTTCAGGTTATCCTGGGAATTCCATCAGGAAAAGCCGGTCTTATGCTCATCACTATGCCTGCTGCGCAGGCTTTGCTGTCTCCTTTTACAGGCAGCCTGTCTGACCGCATCAGGCCTTCGGTGCTAGCAAGCATCGGTATGGGAATCTGTGCCGTCACGCTGCTCCTATACTCCCGCGTAGACGGGAATTCATCCATATTCTATGTCATAACCGTTATGGCCATAACCGGTATAGGTTTCGCTTTATTCTCGTCTCCTAACACCAACGCCATTCTCAGCTGCGTCAGCAAGAAAGACTATGGTGTCGCAAATTCCATAATCGCTACCATGCGCACTTACGGCCAGTCATCAGGCATGGCGATACTCAGTTCCATAACCGCAGTCGTGCTCGGGACCGGAACACTCGAATCATCTCCTCATGCTGACATCCTTCATATGATGCATGTATCGTTCCTTACATTCGCCTGTATCTGTGTTCTCGGCCTCTTTTTTTCGCTGGCCCGGGACCGTTAAAATCTGTTTACTGTATTTTCTATCGCATTTCCATCCCTGTTCTGACAAAGCGGAACATACGGAGAGCCCCCTCATAATAGAGCTCTTCTGCCCGTTCCAGAGCCTTACTGAGAGGCATCGGCGCGTTCACCGTTGTCATGAGGGAGGATATGCCGCAGTCGCATATATCCATCGCATTTTTCCCCAGCGAACCGGAGAGTCCCAGAACAGGGATGCCTTTTGCCTTAGCCCGCATACCGACGCCCTGCATTACTTTACCGAAACAGCTCTGCCAGTCGGTACGTCCCTCTCCTGTTACGACTAAATCAACTCCTTCGAGGCGCTCGTCAAACCGGATAAGATCCAGCACGGTCTCGATTCCGGATTTCATCTCTCCCCCTAGAAACACCATGAGAGCAGCACCAAGTCCGCCTGCAGCTCCTGTACCCGGGATCCCGTCACAGTCTATGCAGAAAGTTTCCCTGATAACATCGCGGTAGCTGCACATGCCCTTTTCAAGCTCTTCCTGGATCTCCGGAGTTGCGCCTTTCTGCTTTCCGAAGGTCCATGTGGCTCCGTTCTTTCCGCAGAGAGGATTTGTTACATCGCACATTACAGTGATCTTCGAGTCTTTTACGCGCTCATCCAGGCCGGAAATATCGATTGCTGCCACTTTGGCAAGATCGCGTCCGAAACCTTCGAGTTCATTGCCATTATGATCCAGGAATTTTACTCCCAATGCTCTTGCACAGCCCATGCCGCCGTCATTGGTCGCGGAGCCGCCGATAGCAATTGAGATGTCGCGGTAGCCGCGTTTCAGTGCATCCAGTATTAACTCGCCGGTACCGAAGGTTGTAGTATTCAGCGGATTTCGCAGTTCTTCAGGTACCATTGGCAGGCCTGAAGCCGCAGCCATCTCTATGACAGCTTTGTCCCCGTCAAAGATCCCATAAAAACTATCCGTTTCTTCCATTAACGGACCGTGAACTTTCAAAGTTACGTATTCACCCTGTTCCGCAGCGATTACAGCTTCAACAGTTCCTTCGCCGCCATCAGCGACCGGAACACCGGAGCATTCACAATCACCAAATACTTCTCTTGCAGCTCTGCTGAGCAGCTCTACAGTTTTTTCACTTGTCAGACTTCCTTTAAATGAGTCAGATGCAAATAAGAGTTTCATATGGTTTTCTCCTTGTCCCGTTTTTTCCTGTTTTCTTTCATTGTATCATATCAGGGCACAAGAAAAGGAGACGAAGAACCGTCTCCTGTCTCCAGTTCTTTTATCCTGATTATGATTTTATCAGGCTCTCAAGTGTTTCATAAAGAGCTTCCGGCTGTACAGGCTTGGTTAGATGTGCATTGAGTCCTGCCTGCAGGCTGCGCTGAACGTCTTCGTCAAACGCGTTCGCTGTCAGAGCTATGATAGGGATCTCCTTTGAGTCAGTTCTGTTCATGGCACGTATCCTGCGTGTGGCTTCAAGTCCGTCCATCTCAGGCATGCGCATGTCCATAAGGACAGCGTCATAGTGCCCCGGCTCGCTCGCAGCGAACTTCTCTACAGCTATCAGCCCGTTTTCCGCCAGATCTGCTTCGATGCCGCGAACCGCAAGCACCATCATCATGATCTCGGCGTTAATCTGTACGTCCTCGGCGAGGAGCACATGGCGTCCCTCAAGGTCGGCTTTGTTCTTTTCCGGAGATATCACGCCCTTGCGCTTCATCGCACTTCTGAATTCCTCGACCACTGAGTTCGCGAACAGCGGCTTAGGCAGGAAACTGTCCACTCCCGCCTCGATCGCTTCATCCTGAATGTCGTCCCAACGATATGCAGTGAGTATGATTATCGCGGATTCGTGGCCGATTATCTCCCTCATCCTGCGTGTCGTTTCAATGCCGTCCATTTCAGGCATCTTCCAGTCGACGAGTATCAGATTGTAAGGGTCGCGTCTTGCATGGCGGAGCTTCACCTTTTCTATAGCTTCAGGTCCGGAATACGCGATCTCAGCAGCGATTCCGGCTTTTTCGAGTATCAGCTTGGCATGTTCACAGGCGGCGGAATCATCATCGACCACCAGTACGGTCATCTCATCAGGACGTACGGTGATTTCAGATTCCGCTTCTTTATGCTCGGCGGCATTGAGCAGTGTGACCGTAACATAGAATGTAGAGCCGACGCCTTTCTCGCTTTCTACCTCGATACTGCCGTTCATCATCTCGACAATGCTCTTGGTGATAGCCATGCCGAGACCTGAACTGCCGTATTTATTCGTCATCGATGAGTCTTCCTGGGTGAACGTTTCAAACAGCTTAGGCAGGTACTCTTTGCTCATTCCTATGCCTGTATCGGCTATGGTGAAGCGCAGAGTCGACTGCTTCTCAAACTTCGCGATCCTTTCTACCGTAAGATCCACCTTGCCTCCCTCAGACGTGAACTTGACAGCATTACCAAGTATGTTGATAAGTACCTGGCGCAGTTTCATCTTATCGCCGACGTAGTAGTTGTCAACATCCCCGATTATATGACATTGATAGTCGAGTCCCTTGTCGGAGCACTGGCCGCTGAACATCGTATTTACCATCTCGAGGAGTTCCGAGAACGGGAACTCTTCGTTTTTAAGTATCATGCGTCCTGATTCGATGCGTGACATGTCGAGAATATCGTTGATGAGGTGCAGCAGGTGCTCTGCCGACGCTCCAATCTTCTCAAGATACTCTCTTGTCTTTTCCGGAGTCTCCGGATCGTTCAGAGCTATATTGTCAAGACCGATGATTGCGTTCATCGGGGTTCTTATCTCATGGCTCATGTTGGAAAGGAATGCCGTCTTGGCTTTGTTGGCCTGCTCGGCGTTCTCAAGAGCGTCCGTCAGCAGTTGTCTCTGCTCGAGTTCGTTCCTTGTTTCATCATCGATATCAGCGAAGCACGCTCCGACCGTATGTACAAGATGGTCGTCACGCTGATCCGGATGACGAACGCCGGCAAACTTGACGGCCTCCCATGATTCCTTTCCGTTCACATTGATCATGTAGCGGTACGAAATGATCAGATGATCCTCCAGACCTTTCCGGATGTTGTCAGGCTGTATGAAATTCAGAAATTCCTCCCTGTAAGGCTCGGCGATGTAATTGTTGCAGTAAGCAGTGACCGCCTCAAGGTATTTGAATTTATCTCCCTCCTTGAATCCCGGCATATCGGAACGCGCCTGATAGCAG
Organism: Anaerovoracaceae bacterium; assembly: GCA_045114615.1. Taxonomy (GTDB): domain Bacteria; phylum Bacillota; class Clostridia; order Peptostreptococcales; family Anaerovoracaceae; genus Crickella. The sequence continues at coordinate 10,692 of JBGUKU010000101.1, read as the reverse complement.
ATCCCTTCATCCTTATCCAGTTCCAGATAGTAAACGCTTCTGTAATCTGAAGCCAGGGCTTTTATCATGCGGTCCTGCTGCTCAGCCTGTTCTCTTTCCGCAAGGAGTTCCTCCTGAAGAGCAAGTCTCTGCTCCATCTCCTCCTGCTTGACCCTTGCTTCAGTCTCAGAGGCCTCATATTCCGCCATTATTTTCGCGTTCCTGCGGCTCTGCCCCAGTATGTAGCCGAAGATCGCGAGAAGTGCGAGCATCATCAGTACCGACTGTACCGTGCTTCTCACTATGATACCGCTGGTGATATCGCTTATCATGTCGCTGATGAGCGACTCCCTGACCAGATAAGTAAGCAGCCAGTCGGTCCCTTCAACAGGCACATATGTCAGCGTCTCATTCCTGTCGCTGTAAACGAACGAAGCCTCACCTGCAGTCCCGGTTTCGAAATCCGACATCACCTTTTCAAGGGAATAGCCTGCATCAAAGTCGGCGTGTTCCATCGCGGCAAAAAGATTATCCTCAACAGCAAAACCTCCGAGGACCGCGTTGCTCAGCGGATATCCATCACTCGTATACAGGTTGCAGAATGTAGCGTCATCCTCGCTCGAGTCCATCGACACGCCGTGAAGCATCTGTTCCATGGACATCTCCATAAAGCAGACAACAAGCCTATCGTCTTTGAACTTTCTGGGTTCTATAGGGACCGCGATGACGACCTTTTTATCTGTGCCGCCCATGTTGAGAATGGATATATCAGGCTCCATCATCGTTTTATAGTCGAAAGAATAATTGCCTATCTCGTCCGACGGACCTGTGGAAAGATAGACCGTGCCGCTCTCTCCGACAAAAGCGAATTTGTCCAGATGATAAAGAGCCTTCATTCTTTTCTGGTAAGCCTGGCGGTGTTCCTCGTCGCTGAGGTCCTCATCAGTCATCAGGTCAACGGCTATCTGTATTGTTTCTATCCTGTTCTCGAGATTGGATTCAACTACCTGCTCGCGCCTTCCGGCAAGTTCATCAAGATACAGCAGGCTTACAGTGTGGACAGCCTTGTCAGTATCCTGCCTGGCGGCATGCCCCATCCAGAACGTTCCGGCAACCAGTATGAGAAGCACGATGACGGCGCCGGTGATTGCCATAGCCCTCGTTTGTTTCTTTCTATCGTTCATGCTTCATATCCTCCCGCTGCGAGCTCTCTATAAGGTTCTCAAGTGTATCGAAAAGCGCTTCCGGTTCCACCGGCTTTGACAGGTGCGCGTTGAGCCCTGCCTGCATGCTGCGCTGTACGTCTTCATCGAACGCGTTTGCAGTCAGAGCGATCACCGGGATTGACTTCGCGTCAGCCCTGCCCGAAGCACGTATCGCTCTGGTCGCTTCGAGGCCGTCCATTACCGGCATTCTCATATCCATCAGGATCGCATCGTAATATCCCGGCTCTTTAGCCATATACATATCAACGGCTATCTGCCCGTTGCCAGCGTGATCGGCTGTCATTTCACGCATTCCAAGCACCATCATCATTATTTCCGCATTTATTGCCACGTCTTCAGCGAGGAGTATCCTGCGTCCCTTAAGGTCGATTTCCTGTTTGAGCAGTGCGCTTCTCTTTCTGCGGAAAGCCTCTCTGAATTCATCAATTACGCTGTCTGCGAGCAGAGGCTTCGGTACGAAAGTATCCACTCCCGCCGATCTTGCTTCATCAGCGACATCTTCCCAGTCATATGATGTCAGTATGATGATCGCCGATTCATGGCCGATGGCGCTTCTTATCCGGCGCGTCGTCTCTACACCATCCATATCCGGCATTTTCCAGTCAACGAGAATCAGATCGTACGGATCCTGCCTTGCGTGCCGGAGTTTGACCATTTCAACACCGTCTTCGCCGCATGTTGCCGTATCACATCTGACGCCGACCTGACCCAGAATCAGGCTGGCATGATCACAGGCAACCGGATCGTCATCTATGACCAGCACGATCATCTCATGAGGTGCTATATCACCGTCATCCCCGTCTGCTTCGATGTGTTCGCATTCCTTGAGGGATATGGTCACTGTAAACGTGGTGCCCTTGCCTTTCACGCTCTCGACATCTATGCTGCCGTTCATAAGTTCAACAAAGTTCTTGGTGATAGGCATCCCAAGGCCGGTGCTTCCGAACTTACTTGAGGCCGATGCGTTCGCGTCTTCCTGACTGAAAGTATCGAACAGCTTCGGAAGATACTCCTCGCTCATGCCTATACCCGTATCACTCATGATAAAGCGGAATGTCGCATTTTCGCCAATCCTCGACAGTTCCCTGACTGTGAAAGTGATCTTTCCGCCTTCAGGTGTAAATTTGACAGCATTGCCGAGTATGTTTACCATTATCTGTTTCAGTTTCATGTCATCGCCGAAATAGAAGCCTTCGAGCTTTCCGTCAGCAATGAATTCATAAGTCAGCCCCTCATCGCGGCACTGACTGCCTATCATGGTATTCACCTGTTCAATCAGCTTGACCAGTGAGAATTCTTCCGGATTCACGGTCATTCGTCCTGACTCTATCCTTGACATATCAAGAATGTCGTTAATGAGGCTCAGAAGATGCTGAGCGGAAGCTCCTATCTTGTTGAGCTGATCCCTGGTCACGTCAGGCAGTTCAGGATTATTAAGAGCTATATTGTTAAGGCCGATAATGGCGTTCATCGGCGTTCTTATCTCATGGCTCATATTGGACAGGAACACTGTCTTGGCCTTATTGGCCTGCTCTGCGGCGGTAAGTGCCTCCTGAAGTGCGCGGTTTTTCTCGATGGACTCACGCATCTCTTCATCAATGACCGTGAACCCTACGCCCACAGCATGGACTATGTTATCGTCCCTGTCAGCAGGATGACGGACGCCGGCCATACGGAGCATCTCATAATACTCAACACCGTTGCGCCTTGCCAGATACCTGTATGCAATGATGTTTTCCGTTGAAAGAGCCCACCTTATGTTGTCAGGGTCTACGAAATCAAGAAAACCCTTCCTGTACTCATCATCGACACACTGATTGCCATATTCGACAAAGCGATCATGGAACGGAAAGTGTACTCCTTCAGGCGTCTGTCCGGGATCATCAGGATCTGCACGGTAGCAGACAGCATCGTCGGCATCCAGATCCACATGATATACGCTGCGGTAATCCGAAGCCATGGCTGTTATCATGCTGTCGAGCTCTGCGCGCTGCTTCTCCTGTTCTAGAAGCTTTTCCTGCAAGGCTAACTGGTGTTCCAGATCGGCCTGTTTAGCCCTTATTTCAACCTGCTCGGCTTCTCTCAATGCTTTCTGTATGTCCTCAGCCTGGCGCACTTCAGAATCGACATCCTTAAAGCCGCAGACCAGTCCCGTTCTACCGCCCGGCATATCCACTTTAGCGAACTCGATGCGGAAGTATCTTTCGCTTCCATCATCCATGGTGCGGAGATAGTTAACGTTAAACTGCGGACGTTCCTTAAGGATCTCAGCTATCCTCTTGAGATTCAGGATATCGCGCATCATCTCACGATCGCACTCCGCGACACGGGTCATTATGTATTCTTCTTTTGCCTGCGAAAACTTCGCGTGACCGAGAGCATTATGAATCGGAGCGGCATGCATGGTATTGCCGTCTGTATCCCCGCGGTAAAGAGAAAAGCTTTCTGTCTCTACATCATTGATGACCCACATTGTATGGTACGCTTCGCTGAGTGCTTCTATGACAGCCTGACGGACGGCCATGTCGGTCTCCAGCCGCTCCCTCTTTTCTGTTATGTCAGAGATAAAGACATAATAAATACCGCCGTACGCGTCGGTCTCGGTGTAATGGCCGTAATCTTCCACCCACCTGACAGCGCCGTCCTTCCGTACGATGCGGTATTCAACATAATCGATATTATCATCTTTTGATTCGATCTGATGATCGATCGATGTCGCAATCGAATCATAATCTTCGTGATACACCATCCCCCTGAAGGTATATCCCGTCAGTTCCTTGAATTCGTCAAGATCCACACAGCCGTAAATATCCATCGCCGCGCGGTTAACATAAAGCAGTTTTCCATCGCCGGCGGCTTCGTAAATGAAAAAACCTCCGGGCATATGGCTTCCGATCTGTTCTATTACCGGAAGTGTTTCATCATTTAGCAGAAAACGTTTGCCGAACATAGTACACCCTCATATTATGTCTGCATAAACATTCATAATATTATACCATATCGTTCGGGGTTATTGACTATGTCTTACATTTTCCCTTCGTTCATATACACTCAGCTGTTATTGTTACTGCTGTTCCGGCAGATCCGGTATGAATTCGACATACAGCTGATCAAATTCATTCTGAAGGTCCGCGGTTACCCTGCCTTTCAGATCCATCAGATGGCTGATATCTATCATCTGAGTGTTTTCGGTTCCCTTTAAATATACTTCTATCCAGGTCTTGCGCCCTGTCTGTATCACATCGATAAAAGCCGCTTCGTACGGAAAATCCTCAAGAGCATTGTTTACCACCATGCGGACCTTGTCCATGACATCTTCCGGAGGCGAGAACAGCATCATTTGTCTGAATCCCCTAATAAGTTCCTTTACCGGCTCAGCGATGAGAAAAAGTGACATGATTATAGCCACGCCGGAGTCCATGTACGGAGTGATTGGCTTCAGGACCGTATCTCCAAGGAAGAAATTGGCCAGAAAGGCTGCCGCAACTCCGCAGCTGCCGATAATGTCCGTCTTCCACATGTATATCTCCGCATGGATGGTGGGCGATTCGTATTTTCTGCTCATGTACAGCATGAACAAATACATTATGATACTCGCGACGGCAAGGCAGATCTCGAATACTGCGATCGCGCCGGAGCTGACCTGATGCCCTCCGCTGAGGATACCCCGCAGGTTTTCTATGATCATCACTATAATCAGCGACAGCAGAGTCATGTATTTTATTATAAGGAAAAGAGATTCGACCTGAGCATATCCGTAAGGATGTCTCTCATTTACCGGGCGGTAGAGCAGCGGAACGAGGACCAGAAAGGGTCCCATCATGATCAGTTCAGCTGAGTCAAAAACCGCATCCATCAGGACTGTCTGCGAACGAAAAATGATTGCCGCAACGACCTCCACTATCGAAAGCATGCAGCTCATCGCAAAAGATATGCGCAGTATTCGTTTTTCGAGTTGTTCCCGTGCAGACTCCATTTTCCTTTATAACCTCAGCATTCTTCTCTCTGAACTCAAAACTCTTTTTACATATTGATATAGTGCAGCCTGCCGTCACTGCCCCATTCAACGGACAGATCGCAGTGAACGTTCTGAGAAGGATCCGGATGGCCCTTCCACAGTTCATATAATTTCGGCAGGAACACCGGCCACTGGCTGGCCTCATAGTCCTCGTGATCGGTTGCGTAATTCGGCACCAATTTCGCTTCCGGATCCTTCTTAAGTATATCCATCACAAATTCCGGCGGCATCGATGCCCTGGTGTTTGTTACCGTTGCCGTAATATGCACTATCCCGCCCGGAACGTCTTCCCACTCGTGAACTGTCGAGTCCACCAGTTCTCCGGCATCGTTGAAAACGCCTTCACATATGACATGACCGAGAGCTGTCGTAAACGGATAGAAGTCCGTAAGGTGCAGCCTGTGTATTTCTACCCCTTCTCCGCCGAATACAGGCAGCGCCGTATCAGTCGTCTCAGCTATTATGTGAACTGAATCCTCAAACCCGTACTCATAAGGAGTTTTGAGCCAGTTGAATCTCTTATGCGATCCCGGCGCCCACAGATAATAGCCCTTCTCCATATTGGCCCAGAACCAGTCCAGCATTTCCGAAGTAAGGCCCGGCAGGAAGTGATGTCTCTGCGAAGGCAGGTCATATCCCTTGTCGATGGCTTCCTGCGTCAGTTTAAGCGGAGCAAGGGGAGGTTCCGGTTTCGCCGGTCTCTCAAAAGGTACAAACGGGACCCCTTCATTTTCCTGAAAAGGGATGTGAGTCTGCCCCGCGCTTGCTACATATAACGTCTTATCTGTCATTTTTTCTCCTTTTCCCTGTCACGTCTCTGTCTCAGCAGACTCAGCTCAGCCAGAAAAACTATCATCTTCTGTATCGCCCTGTTCTTGACCCACGGCTGCCAGAATATATGGCCTGCGTGCGGGATCCTTTCAAAGCGGACATTTTCATAAACACTTGCCGCCATCTCAGAGTATATGATCGGAACTACTCTGTCGTTCTCTCCGTGCATGAGCAGAACCGGCCCCTTATACGCTCCGATACGGTCGAGCCAGTTTTCTACGGCAAAAGCATCATCGATGAACTTCCGTCCGAGAGTCACCGGCGGCCTCTTCGTGCTGAACTCTTCAGGCGGGTCATGCGGATCGAATCGGGCTCCCAGCGCCTTGCCCTTTCTTGCGTCATCCGATGCGGAAAGAGCGGGATACACGAGGATAAGTCCGGCAATGTCTTCTTTCAGCTCAGCAGCTGCAAGAGCAGAGACCATGCCGCCCATCGAGAAACCGCATAATACAAGGTCCTTGTCTCCGAGTCTCTTCCGCAGATATCCTATCACCGCTTTGAGGTCTCCCACTTCGGTAAGGATACTCATTTCCCTGGTATCTCTTCCTGTACTGCACCCGTTGCCGGAGCCCGGAAAATCGTAAGTAAAAACCGGGTATGACCTTCTGGCGAGCTCTATCGCATACTTGGTCTCCCAATTCTGGTCCACCCCGAATTCATGGCTTATGACGATGCACGGACGGTCAGACTCCTCGTCCGGTATGTACAGGTGCCCGACAATGATCGCTTCACCGTCCCTGATCTCAACTCTGTGCTTATACATCGATTGCCCTCCGGCTTCAATGATACAACAATAAAAAGAAGCTGTCACACCTTTCAGCGTGACAGCCTCAGATATTATCACAGACCATTAACCATGTTGTCCGGTCTTTATTTCTGCGTTTCCTCCGGAATATCGGATTCGAATCCTGTAAATACAGGTACTCCGGTATATTCCTTGAGTTCCTCCTCGCCTCTGAGCGCTCTGAGAGCTCCCTCTGCGAGTGCTTCCATCTCAAAATCTCCGCCATATGCTTTCACAGGAGCGATCCACTCGGTGTAGCTGCGGATATTCTCTACGAATTCTTCGTCATTGCTGACTCCGCCCGTAAGGATGATCGCGTCGACTTTTCCCCTGAGCACACAGGCATATGAACCTATGTACTTGCCCAGATTGTAGGCAAACGCGTCATATACCAGGCCTGCCCACTTGTCTCCGCTGTCTCTCATGCTTTTGATCTTTTTGATATCGTCTGTCCCCGCCAGCGACTTAAGACCGCCGTTTTTTGTGATCAGAGCTTTCATATCGTCGAGACTGCAGTCTCCGGAATAGCACTTCTTTACGATCGGCAGGAGAGGAACATATCCCGTTCTGTTAGGAGCCATAGGTCCGTCGCCGTTGACCACGTCATTAGCGTCTATCATCCTGCCATGGCAATGTGCCGCGATGGAAAGCCCTCCTCCTACATGGCATACGATGAAATTGCATTCATCGTACTTTTTGCCCAGTTCGGAAGCCATGCGTCTTGCCACTTCCTTCTGATTGAGCACATGCACATGGGACTCGCGGTAAACGCCTTTGATGCCTGAGATCCTCGCTATGTCATCAAGTTCGTCAACATCAGGCGGATCTATGACATATGCAGGCTTGCCGAGAGCTGTTGCGAACTCCCCTATTATCTGGGATCCGAGCACGGCCGGGTGATCTGCGATCCTGCCCGACATGGCGTCTACGAGCATCTTCTGGTTTACCGGGAAGATCCCGCCCGGAGTGGATTCAAGTCCTCCCGAATATGCAGCGAACGCATCCATGTCCCTGAGCTGGTAGCCATGGGTGTGAAGCACGGCCATGACTACACCAACTCTGAAAGGTCTCTGTGAATTTACTGTCGGAAACTGTTTCAGCACTTCAGGCTCGTGACTGATGTTTTCCTTGAACAGCAGCTTGCTGTCCTCGAATACGGCACACTTGGTCGAAGTAGAGCCCGGGCTGATGGTAAAGATCCTGTAACTCATTTTATGCCTCAGCTTTTGCGTCCTTGATCGACTGGATCAGAAGCGGAACTACCTTGAACAGGTCGCCTACGATACCGTAGTTTGCGATCTCGAACATAGGAGCGTTTTCATCCTTGTTGATTGCGATGATGTATTCGGACTCCTGCATTCCGGCCTTGTGCTGGATAGCTCCGGAGATACCGAGAGCGATGTAAACCTTAGGATGTACAGTCTTTCCTGTCTGTCCTACCTGGTGATCTGCTGTCATCCATCCTGCGTCAACTACAGCACGGGATGCGCCGACTACGCCGCCGAGTACGTCAGCAAGCTCTTCCGCAAGAGCGATACCGCCCTCAACGTCCTTAGCGATGCCGCGGCCTACGGAGACGATGTACTCAGCTCCGATAAGGTCTACGAGCTTCTTTGCTGCCTTGACTACCTCTACTACCTCAGTCTGTACATCAGCCTCAGTAAGTTCGAAATCAGGATGTACTATCTCGACCTTCTTAACGCCTTCTTCATCAAAAGGTCTTCTCTTCATTACGCCCGGACGGACTGTTGCCATTGCAGGACGGAATCTCGGGCATACGATAGTAGCCATGAGGTGTCCGCCAAATGCCGGACGGGTCATCTTGAGGTTTGTGTTGACGTCAAACATCTTGGTCTCGAAGTTTGTGTTGTCAACATCTACGTTGGATCCTGTTCTGAGGAACTCAACGTATCCGTTCAGATCTACGTCAAGGTGTGTGCAGTCTGCGCAAAGACCTGTGTGAAGTCTTGCAGCGCATCTAGGAGCGAGGTCTCTTCCGATGTGGGAAGCGCCATAGATCATGATCTCAGGCTTGAATTCCTCTACTGCGTCTACGATAACCTTAGTATAAGCGTCTGTTGTGTAATGTTTGAGGAGCGGGCTGTTGTAAACATATACTCTGTCAGCTCCGTATCCGCCGAGTTCTGCTGCGATGCCGTCTACGTCATCACCAAGCAGGATGCCGCACAGCTCAACGCCGAGCTCGTCAGCAAGCTTTCTTCCCTCGGAGATAAGTTCAAATGTTGTAGGCATCATTTTGCCCTGACGCTGCTCACAGAATACCCATACGTTCTTGAAAGCAGCTATATCTGCACTGTTGTAAGCCATGTCTGTCCTCCTTTCCTAGATGATGTGCTTGCCTGTAAGGATATGAGCAAGCTTGTCAGTGGTTTCCTTGCCGGAGCCTTCAAGTATCATACCAGGCTCCTTAATAGGAGGTGCGAATGACTTATAAATGTTTGTCGGGGATCCCTTGAGACCGATAGTTGAAGCATCGATCAGCTCGTGATCCTTAAGTGCATTGTAGTCCATGATGGTAAGAGGCTTGTCCCAGCACTCGATTGTGCCGCGGAAGTTCATGTATCTAGGGTCATTGAGCTCCTTGATGCATGTGATCATGCAAGGAGTATGTACCTTTACTGTCATGTAGCCGTCTTCCAGCATTCTCATGATAGTGAGTTCATTGCCGTTCTTCTTCACTTCGCCTGCATATGTTACCTGAGGGAGGTGAAGCTTCTCAGCGATCTGCGGACCTACCTGTGCAGTATCTCCGTCGATAGCCTGACGTCCTGCGATGATGATGTCGTCATCGTCGATTCCGTAAGTATCGATAGCTGCAGCTATGATCTGCGATGTAGCGTATGTATCGGATCCTCCGAATTCTCTTCCGGAAATCAGGACCGTCTCATCAACTCCCATAGCCAGGAGCTCTCTGAGCATCGGCTCTGCCTGCATAGGTCCCATTGTGAATGCAACTACCTTGCATCCGTATTCGTCCTTGAGGCTGAGTGCCTCTTCTACTGCGTTGAGGTCATCAGGATTGATGATCGTCTGCATGCTTGCGCGGTTCAGTGTACCATCATCGTTTACAGCGACCTTGCCGGAGGTATCAGGAACCTGCTTTACTGTTACCATTATTTTCATTGTCCTTGCCTCCTTTACTACCTCAGCAGACTGTTAGCGATAACGAGCTGCTGGATCTGTGTTGTTCCTTCGAAGATCGAGAGGATACGTGCATCTCTGTAGAGTCTTTCTACCTTGTACTCCTGGATGTATCCGTATCCGCCGTGGATCTGTACTGCTTTGTATGCGCATCTGTTTGCAGCTTCCGCAGCGAAGTACTTTGCCTTTGCGCACGCAACTCCTGCTTCAGGATCATTTGCATCCTTAAGCTCTGCCGCGTGATATGTCATCTGTCTTGCAGCTTCAACGTCTGCAGCCATCTCAGCGATCATGAAGCTGACTCCCTGGAAGTCTGCGATCCTGCGTCCGAACTGCTTTCTTTCCTTTGCATACTTGACAGCTTCGTCGAGAGCGCACTGTGCAAGTCCTACCGACATCGCAGCAACTCCGAGACGTCCGCCGTCAAGAGTTTTCATCGCTACAGGGAATCCCTTGTTGAGAGGTCCGATGAGGCATTCCTTGCCAACACGTACATCTTCAAATACTACGTCGCTGGTTGGATAGCCCTTGATTCCCATCTTCTTCTCGTCTGCGCCGAGGGATACTCCAGGAAGATGCATGTCTACGATGAACATCGAGATGCCTCTTGATCCCTTCTGAGAGAGATCTGTCTTTGCAAAGATGATGATCCAGTCAGCCATAGGAGCTCCGGAGATGAAGCACTTACGGCC
>JBGUKU010000100.1:0-32265 GCA_045114615.1 Anaerovoracaceae bacterium | reverse complement strand
TTATCCCAGAACGGAAACAATTGTCTGATCTCAGTTATCTCAGAAAAGATACAATCTTATTGACCCGACTACATTCTGATTAGTATTTATACAACGCTCATCTCCAATAGTTGTCTCTCTCTTCAAGTTCAACTAACGCGTCATATAATCGCTCTCGCAGTTCAGCTTTGCTAAGTTGATTTACATACTTGCGGAGGTCTTCATAGTGTTGTTTTTCTCGTTCCTGTTCTTCGGCTTCCCATTCCTCAACTTGTCTGAGAAAATCGTCAGCTGCATTCGGCACTGCGGTAAAGTACAGCGCTATCATATGCTTACAAACAACCCTTCGTCCTTCCGCAAACGGACAATTGCAGGTAGATCGTCTCGGATGATTCGTTTCGATATGAACAGTATACTTGTTTCCTTCCGAGCCGGAGACAATGCCATCATAGGCAAATGTTCCTGTTTGCGCCCACGAAACAACTTTCCTGTTTTCATAATAGTCCATTCCACGCCAAACTGAATTAGCACTTGCAGTTTCAATCAATCCCATGTCAGTTTCCCTTTTTATTCTTATCTCGAATCTCCTCACTTACGCTTCGATCTATCTCTTCGATGACGCGAAGATAAACTCTCTCGACAGGACTTAATGTCTTTACCTGATACTTTCTGTATTCATCGATTGCTTTATCAACAGCCTGCTTATGACTGATTTTTCCAGCCCCGTCAAGAACAGGATCTCCTTGTGCTTCCAGAAGCCTATCAAGTTGTTCAGCATAGTCGTTCATGTGCATTACATTATGACGCATTGCTTGAATTTCAGCAAAATCGAAATATCCTGACACAAGATTGTTCAGAATCTTCAATTCATCCTCAGTGAGATAGTTCTTCGCGATTGTTACATCCTTCTTTGCCGGATTACTTCCTGAAAAACTGGTGAGGCCCATAAAAGGTTTTTCCGCATCTGCTCTTTCATATATGACTTCCGCAGCTGTATGTCCATGAGCTGCATAATGAAGTTTATTCTGAACCATTTTAAAAAAGGCTATTGACTCTGCACTGTCAGGATCATAATCGACACTTGTAGCATACAGATCCAGGACCTGTCTATACATTACTTTCTCTGAAGATCTGATATCGCGGATACGCTCCAGAAGCTCATGCCAATAGTCCCCACCACCAAGATTCTTCAGTTTCTCATCATTCATCGTAAATCCTTTGATGAGATACTCTTTAAGATGCTCGGTTGCCCATCTTCTGAACTGTGTAGCTATGTGTGAATGGACTCTGTATCCAAGGGATATGATCATATCAAGATTATAATACGTAATATTTCGTGTTACTTCCCTTGAGCCCTCATTTTGAACTGTTCGGATTTTCCGAACAGTTGATGCTTCATCAAGTTCACCCTCATCGTATATCGATTTGATATGTTCACTGATATTAGCCTTACTGCTCTGAAACAGTTCTACTAGTTGCTTTTGCGATAGCCATACTGTCTCATCCTCAAATCTGACATCAACTTTTGTTTGCCCGTCTTCAGATTGGTAAATCACAATTTCTGTATCATAGTTACTCATCATTTTGCATCCTTCATTGTACTTTATCTCGATCCAATTACAATTATAAATGCCAATGCACAGTGCATCAACATCATCATTTTGCATTGAGTTGCAACTGTACTTTTTCATATAATTCTTTGCTTACGATTGCTGGATGCGTATCTTCGTAGTAGTACTGCTTTACCTCTCCTCGATTCTTCTTCCGCCTTCCTGAAAGAAGGTCCTCACCATATGTTTTCTGCATTAACGTGCAGCCTTTATACTTTTCATTGTGCAGCATCTTTCCTATGACATTCGGCGCCCACTTTGTTTTGCCTGTTTTGGTTTTTATTCCTTTGTCGTCAAGATAACTGCAGATTTTGCGAATTGAGTACCCGTCTGCATACAGCTCGAAGATTTTCTTCACTACTGCTGCCTCTTCCGGAACTACAACTAGTTCTCCATTCTTTTCTGTGTATCCCATGAAATTCTTATATTTCGTCTGGATCTCGCCTCGTTCGAACTTTCTTTGATAACCCCATTTGATATTTTCACTGATGTTTCTGCTCTCTTCCTGAGCAACTGCACTCAGTATTGCCAGTACAAGTTCTGTTTGCTGATCAGACAGTTTCAGATTCTCATTTTCAAAAATAATATCTACACCTTTGTCTTTTAACATTCTCGTCGCCTCCAGTACATCAACTGTATTTCTGGCAAGTCTGCTTACCGACTTGGTCAGGATCAGATCGATTTTTCCCTTTTCTGCCTGTCGAAGCACATTTGCCAATCCTTTTCGCTGTTCCTTTCGCAATCCGCTTCCGACATCATAGTAAACACCGCGATAGAGCCAGTTCTTATTACTTTTGATCTTACGCTCATAGTAATAAACCTGAGATTCCAGACTTGCGATCTGCTCCGGTTCTGCGGAACTGACTCTGCAATACGCTGCAACCCTCAGCTTTTGTGTTTTTTCTTCTTTAGGTTTTGCCGGTATGCGGATAACTATCATAAAACAAAAAGTAAGATATGCCATTTGACACATCTTACTATGGTTACTATGTATTTTATTGTATTTCCTTGCTCCAGCTGCTCTTTTCGGCATTGCCCTATAAGCCTTGAATTTTAAGGCTTACAGCCTCTTCAGAAGAGTTGTCACCTCACAATGTGATGTCCATGGGAATTGATCGACCGGGGTCGCCTCTATAAATTCATAACCATTAGCGGTCAGATATTTGATGTCACGTGCGAGCGTGCCGGTATCGCATGATACGTAAACGATGCGATCAGGTGCAGCCTGCACCACTGCGGCGAGCAGCGGCTCGGCGCAGCCGGCACGCGGTGGATCCAGTACCGCAACATCAGCATGCTCGAGCCTAATCTCCGGCTCGCGCTCTACTCTCTCGTTGACCTCATTCCACTTATACAGTTTTGCCAGCCCCATCATGCCCGGAAGCTCTTCCTCTGCCTTTCCGCAGATGTATCTCGTATTGATCACTCCGTTTATGACTGAATTTCTGTTTGCATCCAGTATTGCCGGTTTAACGGACTCTATACCTATGACTCTGGTCTTTTCGAAAGCCTCCTCATCTCTTTTTCTGAGATCCTCGAGCAGCCACAATCCTATCGTGCCTGCACCACAGTAAAGATCCAGAACGGTCTCTCCGCCTTTAAGGTCTGCATATTCTGCTGCCTTGTCATATAGTCTCTCCATCTGCTCAGGATTCACCTGATAGAACGACTGCGGACTTATTTCAAAGACAAGACTCCTGCCATCTTCAGTTATCACCTCTTCATTGATCGTCGGTTTGCCGGCGATAATGTGGCACTTGCCTTTATGTATCAGTGCGACCGACTCAAGGCTATATACCTGAGCGTCTGCTGCAGGATTTCCGTCTTCATCGCAGCTCAAGCTGTAGACTGCATCATCAAACATCTCTACAAGCTTATCGATCTGCGGTATCTCTTTCTTATCTGCCTCAAGTACTGTCATTACCTCGCCCGTCCCAAATGCGGTCCTGACCGTAAGCTGGGATATTCCTTTGATGCCTGTCTCCTTTAGAAACACCCTAAGCGCATCAGCGCACACCATAGCTGCATCAGTCTGCAGCATGCAGTCATCAATATCTATGACGAAATTGGTCTTGCCCTTCTTGAAGCCTACTTCTCCGTGCGGACCAACTGCAAACACAGCCTTGTTCCTGTAGTACTTTCGTGTGTCAGCGCCAATGATTTCATTCACTTTCGGATCGTCAAGTCCGCCGAGTCTCTTCAGCTTTGCCCGTACCTGCTCCTCCTTGAGTTTCTTCTGAGCTTCGTAAGAGAGTGCCTGCATCGTGCATCCGCCGCAGCTGCCTGCGTAAGGACACTCTGCTATGATCCTGTCAGGCGACGCCGTAACGATTTCTGTAACCACTGCTTCCGCTGATGATTTCTTCGCTTTGGTGACTTTGACTTTCACTTCATCACCAGGCACAGCGCCTCCGCTCACAAAAACGGCACAGCCTTCGTATCTTCCGAAAGCCCTGCCGTCATCCAGCATGTCTTCTATCCTGAGTTCAATTATCTGATTCTTTTCCATATGTCTTCACCATTATGTATCAGTGAGATCCATCACTGCTGACATTTTCGGCGAGTGCGCGCAGCTTCGCGAAGCGCTTGCTGATCGCCGCCTTCCCTATAGGCGGCGTTAGCGACTCACCGATCTCGGTGAGACTCGCCTCAGGCTTATACAGCCTTAGGTATGCCGCCTCTTTCAGCTGCGGCGGCAGATGTCTGAGTCCCTTGCTCCAGAAGTCAGACAGCGGATCCGTCAGTTCATCCGCTTCGGGCTCTCTGCCGTTCTCTGCAGAAGCTATCTTCACAAGCCATTCCTTCTGTTCCTCGGCTGCCAGCAGTGTCCTGTCAACATTTGCGTTATCACAGTTTATTATACGCATTATCTCACCGTGCATGCTCTTGTTGACACGTATGCTCTCGAAATCGAGCACGGCGCTCCCGGCACCCATGATGCCAAGCATATCGCTGATATATGCAGCCTTTTTCATATAGACTACATAATTCTCTCCGCGTCTTGCTACTGATGCTGCCAGATCATCGAATGATCCGACCAGTTTCTTAAGATCCATGGCACTCTGCTCCTTGTCGAGCACGAACTCGAGGTGATAGCCCTTGCGCGGATCTGACATAGTGCCGCAGCTAAGGAACATTCCTCTCATGTATGATCTTTTGCAGCATTTGGATTTGACGATTGGTGGATATATGCCATCGCTGAAGTAGTCATCGCCTTCACGAATGAGCAGCATACCTGTCTCGCGAAGGATCTGCATAGACTTCTCGTCGGGACTGATATTTATGTAATAAGTGTTCTTTCCTTTTTTGCCCTGGCTTCCCGGTCTGTGCGAACCGCCTATCGCCAGATCCACCTTGTTGCGGAAGTACGTCTCGATCAGCACCTTGAAATGCCTTGCGACCGCAGCGCTCTCGGTAGATGCCACAATAGCAAAGCTGCCGCCTGTGATCCTTATAGATCCCGATGCTCTCAGGAATCCGGCGATCTCAGCCAGCATGCAGCATTTCTTGGCGGGCTCTACTCTCGCCAGTTCACTCTTTACGTCTGAAGAAAATGACACTCTGTCCCCTGTCTTCTAGTTTTTCTTGTTCTGGAGAGCCATATCCCTGTGATAGACTCTTACTCTCATACCGTCTTTTTTAAACTCTTCGGCAACTGCGTTTGCGATCGCCACGGATCTATGATGGCCGCCTGTGCAGCCGAAGGCTATGTTCAGATGATACTTTCCCTCATCTATGTAGCCCTGCACCATTGATGTCAGCAGCGAGTGTACCGCATCAACAAATTCGCCTGCCAGATCGCTTTTAAAAATATAATCTCTTACCTTTTTGTTGTTGCCTGTCAGCTTCTTGAGGCTCGGAACGTAGAATGGATTTGGCAGGAACCGGACATCAAACATTACATCAGACTCTGTCGGTATACCGTATTTGAAACCGAAGGAGCTGATATTGACTGCAAATGTCGAATAGCCGGAACCGCCGAAAAACATGTGGTCCAGTTCGGCAACCATCTCCGGCAGCTTAAGATTACTGGTATCCAGGACCAGATCTGCCTTTTTGCGGATATCCTTGAGTTTTTCTCTCTCGTCCTCGATCACACTGGCACTTGCCTGTCCTCCGGTCAGAGGGTGATTGCGCCTCACCTCGTTATATCTTCTGACGATCTCAGACACAGCTGCTTCCATGTAGAGCACTGTGAGCTCTATATCATCCCTTTCCCTGAGCTCATCGATCACGTCCATGAGTTCACCGAAAAATTTACCGCTCCTGAGGTCCGCTACAAAGACCACTTTCTCTATATTGTTTTCATCGGAAGAAGCCATTGCGAGAAAATCGTTTATCAGTGCCGGCGGCATATTATCTACGCAATAATACCCCTGGTCTTCAAACCAGTCTGCTGCTCTGCTGCGGCCCGCGCCTGACATTCCCGTAATGATAACAACTTCCATTTTTCCTTACCTCTTTTGTATGTTCACGATCCTCTCCGGATCGATGCCTGCCTCCATTGCGAGAGCCAGACTCTCTGCAAAGCGCCCCACATGCCTCGGTCTGTGTGCATCGCTGCTTATTACGAATCTGACATCGTATTGTTTATAGATCTGAAGATCATTCACGTCCGGATGCTTATGCCTGGCATTGATCTCTACCAGTGTACCAGTCTCCTCACATGCCTTCGCCACAGCATGCTCATCGATAAAGGCCTTGTCGCCGGGATGCGTGAGCGTCTTTATGTCATTGCTTTTGAGAGCTTTGACAATGCGGGCGGTGTTCTGTCGCCTGAGCCTCTCCTGCAGTATCTTTGGCCAGTGTGGAAGATGGAATGCGAGAAAGTTGTGCATCATATGGCATTTAGGTACATAGTGATAGCCCGCATTAACAAAGTCAAACTTATCGAAGTCCTCAGGCGGAATATCGAGTCCGTTCGGGGTATCTACTATATCGGCTTCCACGCCCAGATAGATCTTCAGCTTTGGAAAAGATGCAAGAGCCAGAGAAATATCCCTTCTCATCTGCGGAAGCTTGTGCATATCGATTCCATAGAAGTCAAACGGTCCGTGATCCGTTATTGCCAGCGAATCCAGGCCTCTTTTCGCGGCAGCCCGCGCATTGTCTATGACATTGCCTTTTCCATGATAATACGGTCCCACTTTAGAGTGGATCGTATGAGTGTGATGATCGAATTTAAGTCTGTATTTTTTTTTGATATCCTCAATATTCATTTTCATGTCCCTACAGGCTGCAGTTTATCAGCCTTACCTCCGGCTCCAGCATAATGCCCGAATCGGCAAACACTGTCTCTCTAACGTGTCTCATCACAGCCAGAACGTCTTCGCAGCTGGCACCTCCGATATTGATCACAAATCCTGAATGCTTTTCAGATACCTGCGCGCCTCCCACGGTGTATCCTTTGAGGCCGGACTGCTCAATCAGAGCTGCGGCATATCCGCCTGCCGGTCTCTTAAAGGTGCTGCCCGCACTCGGGTAGTTGACAGGCTGTTTTGAATTCCTTTTGAACTGAAGCTCCGCCACTCTTGCCGCGATCGCTTCCGGATCATCTTCTTTAAGTTTCATTTCCGCAAAAAGAATTAATATGCCCTCATCCTCTGCAATGCTGTGTCTGTATGAGAATTGCATGTCTTCATTGCTTACCGTGCGGGGATTTGTTCCATCCGCATCCATCACACGTACCGACTTAACGACATCTTTGATCTCTCCGCCGTAAGCGCCTGCATTCATGAACACAGCTCCGCCAATACTCCCGGGTATGCCGCTCGCGAACTCGAATCCGCTTAGCCCGTTTTCAGTCAGAAATGCTGAAGTCCTCGACATGAGCATGGCAGCTCCCGCTCTCACTTTGCAAGGATCGTTCTCATCTCGTGTAATGGATTCAAAATCGCCCCCAAGCTTTATCATAATGCCAGGATATCCTTCATCCGAAACAAGAAGGTTTGATCCATTGCCGATTATCATGTGCGGAGCACTGCTCTCTGTGACTGCAGTGAGCACATTTGCAAGCTCTTCTTCATTATTGACTATGACAAAAGCAGCGGCCGGGCCGCCTATACGAAATGAAGTGTGCCTGCTCATCGGCTCATCTCTGAGAACACGATCCTCAGGCACATTACCGCTTATTCTTTCTATTGTTTCAGAGATGATTTCTTTCATCTTACCTCTTTATTCCAGTAAATCCTTGTCCTGATCTTTGATCGCATCAAGCTTATGGGCATTCCTGTCAAGATCGCTCATACGGTCATTCGGATCAAAGGCAAATTTATTCTTTGAAATATCTTTCTTTTCTTTTCTGAGCTTCGAGAAGAGTGACTGCTGCTTTTTTCTGTCCGGCTCGAGCTCAACCTCATCGTCCTCAAGTCCATACGGCTCGAGGCTGTAATAATATGAGGTGTGTGTATTCTTTTCCCTGCGCTTCAGACTGCTTGTCATAAGCTTGTCCGCATATCTGTAGAAAACGGCAAACACCGGTACACCGAGAGCCATGCCCGGGAATCCGAACAGCCCGCCGCCGATAAGTACTGAGATCAGTACCCAGAAACTTCCGATACCTAACGCATTACCCACGATCTTAGGACCGATAACATTTCCGTCGAGCTGCTGAATAATGATGATAATGATTACAAAGTACAGAGCTTCGATCGGGTTTTCGAGAAGCAGTATGAATACCGAAGGAATGGCACCGATGAACGGGCCGAAGAACGGTATGACATTGGTCACACCTACTATTACACTCAGCATGAGGGCAAACGGTATGTCGCAGATCTTGAGAATTATGAATGTAAGTACACCGATAATGAACGAATCTATGATCCGGCCAACGATGAACCCAACGAATGTTTCATTGACAATACTTGCAAACTCATAGAGGCTTGCCTTTCGCTTCTGACTGCATGTAGCATTTACTATCTTGCGTGTGATCGCGAAGAGCCTTTCCTTGTAGTTGAGCAGGTACACCATTATCAGGAGTCCGATAAAGGCATTTGCCACATACTTGACTGCCAGTATAACTCCGCTGGATATCATGGATGCGATGCTTGCCGCATTGCCGCTCAGGATATGCTCCTGTATCCACTGCATGACCTCACTGTTCTCAGCATTTGCAAGGTTGTCGACCCATACTGCGATGAACGGGAAATGACTCAGATGGATGTTGCACCAGTTTGAAAAATACGTCAGTCTCTGAGGCATGGTGCTGACCAGATTGACCGCACTCGCAACCAGCTGCGGGACTACAAAGTACACGAACAGACCTGCCAGACCTACTACTACTATCACGCAGACCAATGATGCTAAAGCTCTTGCAGCAGCGAGTATCGAGCGCCGCTCCTGCTTATCAACAACCAGATCTCCATCATCCTGAACGATCATGGCACCGAAGGAGAAGCCCTTTTTCTGTGCTCCTGCCAGTATATGCTGATAGCACCACTTTACGCAGGAGTTATATACAGGGCAAAGAATGAACGCAAGAATACCGCCTATGTAAATAGGCGCCAGCGTATTGTTTATATTCTCAAAGCCGATAGATATGCGGTTTTTGGTGATCCAGTTGTTGAATATAATCAGCAGGCCGCCGCATACAAGTATCAGAAATGCCGCTTTTGCATATGGGCTTTCTCTGAACTTCTTGAACATAATGTTTCTCCGTCTTGTCCCTTTAACTCTGTCTTATTATTTTACCACTAATCATCCCTGTTCTGCAGGAATAATCACATAAGCTCCCTTATTTCTTACATCCGGTCAGTCCGGACGTATGATTCCTTTTATCTTCTTACTGTCTATTCTGTAGGCATTGCGGACGACTGCGCCCGGCTTTCCGCTTCCTATCACGGCGGTCGGACCTGCATTGCCTTCAATTGTAATGATATATTCTCCGGTGATACCTTCGACCAGACCTACATGTGAGTTCCTGCCGAAAATTATAATATCTCCGCCTTTAGCGTCAGCCCTGTTGATCCACTTACCGTAGCTGTCTGCGTATCTGGAATAACTTGGTACATAACCCAGATTCCCGAATTGTTTTGCAACCGTGATCCTGTCATATTGCCCGGCTGCATTGTAGCACCACGCAACGAACGCACCGCACCATGGAGTGCGGTCGGTATTCTTGAATTTTGTCTTGAAGTACCAGACCCAGTAGGTCTTTCCGGTCATTACTCCTACCTGTGCCTTGGCTACCTGGACCACAGGACTCCCGTCGCCGTCAGGTATTTCGAGCATAGTCGCGCAGCCTGCCCAGTCAGCTCCGTAAGGTATATTATTAACAGAGAATCCCTCATTGACAGCGACCTTTCCGCCCTTTTTCACATAGTAGCTGTAACCGTTCCAGGACACAAAGCCCGCCTTTTTCTTCTGCACTCCAGCCGGGGATGAATAGTAAAGACTCCCTTTCCAGCTATATATGCCTGTCATAATAACGCCGTATTTATTGGCACGGTAATACTTTTTCTTTATCTTGAAAGCTTTGCCGGTTGTGATTTTTCCGCCTTTTCTGATGTAATACCTATATCCGTCAACAGTAACGAAGCCTGCTTTCTTACGGATCTTTCCGTTCGCATACCGGTAGTAATAGTATCTGCCTTTTCTTACGATCCTTGTGTTTGGCGCAGGAACCGGTGCCTGTTCTGCTATGACCGGAGCCGGTGACTGTGCTGCAGGAGCTGATGTCTGATCTGCTGCCGCAGGGACACTCTGCTGCGTCTCCGTACTCTGTCCTGTATCTACGGTCTCAGCAGTGACATCTGCCTTAGCATTGCCCCCTGTGTTATCTGTCTGTGCCTCTGTTTCAGCAAAAACTGATACAAAAGAAATAACGAACATCAAAAGCAGAGCTATCAATGTCCGTTTTACTCTCCCGGTTGTTGCAGATCTCATATCCGTTGCCGCCCTTCTTCTGGTTATCTCCGGTTTCTGGCAGGACGCATAGTCCGCCATTTCCATTTAACCTGAAGGATAAGCAAGCGTCAATCTACATTTGCAAACCTTAATATTAAGTTTTATTTATTTGGCACGAATGATTCGCCCGCAACTGCGCTGCTGTCGTCCTGTTCGCCATTCCAGGCGTAATCCAGCTGGTCAAAATGCTCATACGTAGTAGCTCCGACCACTTTTACGCCTTCATTCTTCATTCCGTGTCTTGAAGTGAGCGTTTCGATATACAGAACGTACTTCTGCTCTCCGACGGGAACTATGAATCTTTCAGATATATCCATCATTCCCTTTTCGTCCGGTGCATCAGAAAAACTGCCGGCGCCCATTGAAACCGCATTTTCCAGATCCGCATCTCCCCAGCCTGCAAAACCGATCACATTTTCTGCTCCTTTAGGATCGATCATGAGATTTCCGAGCTTCTCCGCACTTCCCGATTTTAATGCTTTTAAAACCGCATCTGAATTTTCTTTACTGAATTCAGTCATTGCATTGAAATCAGGTTCTGTAATATTTTCCGCTGCGACTTTCTTATTATAGGTGCTTCTTGCGGTTATGATCGTGACAACTGCGAAGACCAGCGCCACTAACAGCAACAGCACAAGCAATATCTGATTTGATTTTTTCTTTTTCATTTTTTCTCTCCTGTCCTGTATATCTTATAATATAGCATTTGTCCGCGCTTGTCTAATGATGTATACTATTAGTATGACAGATGAGGAAATAAGACGCATATTGCGCAAAAAAAGAAAACGTCAGCTTGCCAGAAGACGGATCATCTCACTCATAGTGGCGGCAGCTATTGCTGTCGGCGGCGGATATCTCGCAGGCAGAGCCATCGGTAACAAGACCTATGCCGATGAGATGAAGAGCATCGTTTCTGTCGTTGGCGATAAGCCTATCATCAACGCGGCTATGGGTCAGCTTGGCAACAAGGGCGGAGAGCCTTTCTGGTCGTGGTTTGGTTTTGAAAGCCGCGAAGATTGGTGTGCATGCTTCGTTTCATGGTGCGAAGAGCAGTGCGGTTTTATCAGTGCCGGGATCGCGCCTAAGTTTGCGCTGGTCAGTGATGGTGCTGACTGGTTTGTTCTGCATGATCAATGGCGCCTTATGGGCGATACACCTGAGCCGGGCGACCTCATATTCTTCGACTGGGATCAGGATGGAGGCCGTGATCATGTCGGTATCGTAACCGGCGTAGTCGGTGACAAGGTGTTTACTGTAGAAGGAAATTCCAGTGACCGGTGCAGGCAAAAGAGATACTACATTGACGATCCGGTCATTTACGGATACGGAGTAATAAAAGAATAAGCTGTGCCACGAGGCACAGCTTTTTTTCTTTGTCATTTTTTCTTATCTTACATGCAGATCCGGCTCGATCGCTTCAAATACAGGAAGTATGCCGGTCTTTTCCGGAGTTTGTGCAGGCAGCTGCCAGAAATCATGAGCACAGTAGTTATTACCCTCCACGATAGCAGGCCCGTCAGGTGTTATACCTATATCCCAGCCCACGTATCTGACCTGAGGTACTACCAGTGCAGCGCTCTTCGCAAGCTCACAGGCTTCCCTGAACATCGGGACCTGGTGCCCCATCAATTTGTAATGAGTCATCGGATGCTCGTCATATACTATAGCCATGGATCCGTCACCGCTGACTCCTGGCGAGCAGATCTTACCGGTCTCAAGATCGACACGGGTACCAAAACCGTAGTTGTCCACCACGCGTCCGTTCAGTCCGAACTTCTGGGTCGCAAAGATGACATGAGGAACTCTCTGCTTGTCAACTACCGTGATTATCCTCAGGCAATTCATCGCATAAGGATAGACCTTCTCGTTGTCCGGATGCTGCTTAAGCACTTCCTCGAGGAGCCATGAATCCTCCTGCAGAAGTTCTCTGTACATCTCATCGAAGTCCTTGTAATCATCGATATTCTTCTTCATGCATCCATGACCGCAGGAACCGTCTACCGGCTTACAGAAGATTATTTTATGCTTCTCAACGAACTCCCTGACTTCTCCCTTTGAAGATGTCTTGAAGTTGATGAAATCACGCTTTATATAATCCTTGAAAAGATTGTTGAAATCCTCCTTGTTGTCAAAAAGATGCTCATATGTGTCATCGTTGAAATGGCTGATGAGCTTCTTGTTGCGCAGTCTTGTGAGGAAAGTATCGCGCTGCTCATCTGTCAGATCCCAGAAACCGAACGTGACATAATCAAAATAGCCTGCGCCGAATTTTACCGCACATTTCGCCATATCCGCGGTAATAGCAGCTTTGCTCATTCCAGAGAATTTCGCAGTCCTGTCCAGGACATCCTTATACTTTTCAAGGCTCATTCCCTTGAGAACTCTTATTATGTAACCAGGGCTAAGCACGTTAAAACCTCCTTTAGTCCTTCAGATTTCCTTGTAATTCTACAATACATCGCGCCAAGTTGCCAGCATGTCATACAAACTTAATAAGATGATAGAATTTCAATTGCATATCTTTTTTGTATAAAAGCATGCTACAATTATTTAATAGTTTTAATATTGATGATATACAAAACACCTCGACTCGCCTTTATGTTTTGCATATCGTAAAATGAATAAAAAGGATAACAACAATGGAATTTACAGCAAATGCAAATAAAAACGTTTCTATTGAAACTTCTACCGGCGTTTACGATCGCTGCGCCATACAGACACACTTTATTGAGATCGGCGAAGACTACATCGAACTCGTCGAGCGTTATGTGAGACCTCTCTGGCAGGAGGGTGATCTTCTGGCTATTGCAGAGAAGATAGTGTCACTCTGCCAGAATAACGTTATACCTAAAAAAGATGTTAAAGTAACCAGGCTTGCGAAGTTCCTGAGCCGTTTCGCTACTCAGCATAATTCGGCAGGCATAGGCGTTGGGGATGTTTACAAAATGCAGTATGCCATCGATATCAACGGAGGGGCGAAGGTTTTCCTCGCTGCCGTATGCGCAGGCTTCGGCAAGCTCGTCGGAAAGAAAGGTATCTTCTACGATATGGTGGGTGAAGAAGTCCGCGGACTCGACGGCTTCTACCCGGATGTCTTCCCGATTTACGGCGAGTACGGTATTCCTCTCCCGAAAAACCCGAATGGCGTCTGCAATGAGATCAAAGAAAAAACTGGCATGTCATGCATCATAATAGACGCCAACGACTTTACCCGTGATATTCTCGGAAAAAGCAATGATGTGACGCTCAACGAAGAGCAGCTCTGCGAGATCATACGGGATAATCCGGCCGGTCAGGATGACCAGTGCACGCCGTTCATTCTTATCAGAAAAAAATAAAAACAAAAAGTGTTCTGCAGCATAGCAGAACACTTTTTTATTGCTTTCTTTATCCGGGTCTACTGCACCTGGTAGTAATCCTGCATGTTCTCCAGGTACTCCTCAAGACAAATACCATTTTCCTGTATTATTGCCGCGTGCTCCTTGCCGACATATCTGTAATGCCATGGTTCATAAATAATTTCTGTGATATCTTCCTTATCTTTAGGATACCTTAATATAAAACCATAATCCTGGCAGTGTTCCATCAGCCACTTCTGAGCCGGCATGTCCTCCTGATCGTCTATCAGCGGGTCTGCCCAGCCAAGTGAGCCAGAGTCGATTATATCCGCCGCGAGACCGCATTCATGTTCGCTGTGACCCGGTACAGCGGTATCTGATTTATTCGCGGTATGGTCGTACAGGTATTGCTGAGTCTCACGGGTCCTGAATGTGGATATCAGGCGCGGCGAGTATCCCGCATCTCTGCAGTCTGCAAGCATTTCCTGCAGTGCATCGCATACTCTTTCGTCTATATAATACCCGCCCTCGACCTCAACGGTATCAATGTCAAAGTCATCAGGCATAGCATTCTGATTATTTACAAGTATCAGATACCACTGATCTTTTTCTTCGGCTATCTTATCGAGCCTCGCCTGCTCGCTTGCCTCCTCTTCGGCCTGCTTCTGAGCTCCTTCTTCAGAAGTTTCCCCTGCAGCCCTTTCAGGCTCCTCCGCAGTGCTTTCAGCTTCCTCGATATGCCTGTCATCGGCTATCTTATGCATCAGAAACATAGCCGCTGCAGCTGCAGCAATGATGAGTATGATTATAAGCAGTATCTGTCCTCGGGTTTTCCCGTTCATCACTTTCTGATTCCTCAGGCTTTTTTACTTCTTTCCCGGGCAAGCAGAGCTGCGCCGTATGCGCCGGCATACCTTCCGTCAGGCATCGCAAGCGCCTTTTTCCCAAGTTTTTTACTTAGAAGTGACGCAAAGAATTCGTTATTACTGAAGCCTCCGGTGATGATTATCGTGTCCTGGAGTTCCTTCCTCTGGACGAGTGTCGCCACCTTGAGTGCCACGGAATCTATTACTCCGGCAGCCAGGTCTTCACGGCTCCTGCCCTCACCCATATAGTTTATCACTTCCGACTCTGCGAACACAGTGCAGAGTGAGCTTATCGAAATAGGCTTTCCTATCTCTGCGAGTTCAAACAACTCCTCTATGGTGAGTCCGAGCCTGTTTGCCATAACCTCGATGAACTTGCCGGTTCCTGCGGCACACTTGTCGTTCATCAGGAAGTCTATCGGCCTTCCGCCTTTAACATTTATGTATTTTGTATCCTGTCCGCCTATGTCAATTATAGTGCAGTCACGGCCGATCATCTCATAACCGCCCCTGCCGTGGCATGTTATCTCTGTCACCACACTGTCGGCATACTCCACGCTGATACGTCCGTATCCTGTAGCAATTATATTTGCGTCATCGAGGTCACCATATCTTTTGACAAGGTCATCCTTGATGATACCCGCGGTGATCTTGCTGTTCCATCCTGTCGGCAGCACTTCATATACAGGATCCATGCCCTCTTCAAGAACACAGACCTTTGACGCAGTCGAACCGATATCTATACCAATATATTTTTTAGCCATATTTATGCCTCGTATTATCGAAAGTATTGTTGAGCCCGCTTATGGAAAGATACGCAAGGTTCTCGGCTCCTGCTATCTCTTTTATCCTGTCCACATCTTCTCCATGTACAAGAAGAGAGACGCCGCAGCAGACTGAAAGCTCACGCGGAGTCGGGCTTATCTGGGCATACATGCCCTTTCCTTTCAGCGACCTGTACATAGCAGTCGCATCCGTATGATTTTGAAAAAGTATGTAGTAATGTAAATATTCTTGCATCGGTTTTTTTAAATGGGTGTAACAAATCCGATATTATGGAGAATAATACACCCGTTTTGCTGAAATGGATGTAGGTTCCAGCATTTCCTTTTCATTATTACATTATTTGGACTTTTTTGCCATTAAAAAGAATGTATATTCTTCAATTTGATGTATTATGAACGGTTTTTCTCCTTCATTTACACCCGGTTCCTTTTTCTTCGATCTTGATCCTGCAACGCTCTTCTAAAAGATGGGACGGGATCAATTCCCGTCCCATAATCTCTTTGTCAGAAAACCGGTTTCTTCGTCTGGTCTCCGCTTCTAGCCGAGCATCTCGATGAATGCTCCGATCCTTGTCTTGAGCTGCTGTGCATCGTTGTCAGTGTAGTCTGTCTCGATTCCGAGGAACGGAATGCCTTCTGCCTTGCATCTCTCTTCGAGTGCTCTGCCTTCGATATCATATGTCTGGCAGAACATGAGACTCACATCGATGACACCGTCAGCCTTGCTGTCCTTGGCAAGTCTTACTACATCGTCGAATCTTGCTGTGTTTGGTGTGAAGCATGCGCAGTTGATGCCCATGTATCTGTTAGCGATGTTCTGTACCATCTCGTCCAGATCCTTGCCGCTCTCATCAACAAAGTTCTCAAAGTATCTTGTACCTGTGCATGTCTCTTCGCATACTACGATTCCGCCGCTTGTCTCAACGAGGTTGTGGAGCTTCCAGTTAGGAATAGCCATAGGTGTTCCGGAGATGAGGATTCTCTTCTTTCCTGCTGCAAGGTTTACGCCGTCTGCAACTCTCTGCTCGAGCTCGTCGCACAGCTTGTTGACCATTGCTGCGAATCTCTCAGGGTCATCATAGTAAGCGATCTGCGAGATGAGCAGTACGTCAGTTCCGCTGATAGGAACATTCTCTTTCCATCTGAGGCTGTACAGTCTCTGGAGTGCAGCTCTCTTTGCGTTGATCTTCTTGATGTTCTCAGCAAGAGCCTCTGCATTTACCTTGTTGCCTGTTGTCTCTTCAACTACCTTGATGAGCTCCTTGATCTCGTCTGCCCACTTGAGAAGATCCTTATCTCTCTTCATCTGAGGCAGATCCATTACGTGCAGAGGTACATCTGTTCCGAGGATCTCATATGCTTTCTTCTTGCCGTCGCATGTGGTCTCTCCGATATAGACGTCAGCCAGTCTGTAGAACGGGCATGTTCTGTCAAATCTTGCGCCGAGCATAGCTTTGATCAGCGGGCATGTGTTGGCAGGAAGATATCTCTCACCGCCAGGTACCCAGAACTGCGAACCAGCGCAGAGACCTGTAGCGATTCCGCCTGCTGCGAAGATGACTTCGTCAGGTACATAAGCGCAGAATGTGCCGAATACCTTGCCGCCGTTCTTTCTGAACTCTACGAGCTCAGAAGGTCTGAGGCCGTGAACATCTGCGAGGACCATGTCGAAGTAGTCCATAGCTGCAGGTCTGTTCTCCTGTGACATGAATACATCACCGATAGCGCCCGGAAGTACTTCGCAAAGCATGTCGTGAAGCTCGAGGTTCATACCGAGATCTGCCCACATTTTCTGATTGTCTGCCATAATTATTTCTCCCTTACATTAATAAAAACGCCTAAAATATGTACCTCCAGGGGCACTGAAGGTACAACCTACAATCAAATTTTACTATCACTAAAAGAACGGGCAAAATAGATAAAATCTATTTTGCCCGTTAGCGTTATCAGACATTTCTATGTTTTAAAGGCCTGCTGTAGAAAAGAGTTTTGAACCGAGTTTTTCTCCTTCAGCCTCTGTACAGCCGTATACACCTTTCTGCCCTTCCATAGGGCCGTAGTGGACGACCACCTCTTCTGCCGGATCATACTGAGGATCTTCGATCTTCTTGTTGAGCAGCTCTATCACGATCTCCATTACGTAGTTTGTCTGTTCTTCTTCAGACATCGCAAGGATCTTATCCGATTCTGAAGCCACTCTTTCTTCGAGCACATCATTGAGTTCTTCATCAATACCAGTGAATATCTGAAGCGGCTCTATCGAGACAGTTACATCATAGCCGTCATCTTCAGTGGCTGTGGCATCTCCGACAGTATACTTTGCTTTTTCGAGCGCATTCATCATAAAGTCTCTGAAAGCAGCAGTCACTTCTTCATTCAGGTTAGATTCTGAACCTATCTCCGTCATCATCTCACCGATAAGATTGTCACGTACTTCGGATTCCTTTCCCTCCTCTATATCCGCGAGATCGACTGAATGATCGTAGTCTCCTGTGCACATTAAATCAAGCACGGCTTTGACGTATGCCTGAGCATCCTCCGGAGCCGGTTTCTTGGGACCGCAGCCGGTAAGCATTGCGATCACCAGCACCACCATCAGCAGTATAGGAAACAGACGTCCAGCACCTTTTTTCATGTCCGCCTCCTACTTTATCTTGCGACGTTTGATCTTCTGTGTAGTAGTCTTCTCAAACTCTTCCGTTCTGAGATATGTCTGCTTGATGCGCTTATAATTAGGCATCTCATCATTGATTTTCTCAATATCAGCATCGACTATAGCCTGAATCTCTTCAGGGCTCTTGTCCTTGAGGACTTCTGCCTCCGGATCATATACCACATGGGCTACGAGTCTGTAGTCATCGCCTTCTTCTTCGCCCATTACAACATTCTCTACAACATAAGGGATCTTGTCGATCAGCCCCTCGATCTCTTCAGGATAGATATTCTTGCCGTTCTTGAGAACTATTACGTTCTTCTTGCGCCCTGTCAGGAAGATGTAATCATCCTCGTCTATTCTGGCGAGGTCACCGGTATTGAACCATCCATCGACAAATACTTCCTTGTTTGCCTCTTCATCATCGAGGTAGCCCTTCATGATGTTAGGTCCTCTTGCAAAGAGTTCTCCGATGCCAGCCTCGTCAGGATTATTGATCTTCACTTCGACTCCCGGCATAGCATGTCCGACTGAGCCCGGTCTGCGGTAGAAATAACTCTCTGAAGCGATGGTAGGCGCCGTTTCAGTAAGGCCATATCCCTGTACAGTAAGGATACCGAAATCGGTTGTATACTCGAGGATCTTAGGATCGAGTGCTGCAGCTCCGCTGATGAGGAATCTCAGTTTACCGCCAAGTCCGTCAATGACATCCTTGAACAGCTTGCGCCTTACATCGATGCCTACTTTCATCAGAGCCTTTGAAATCTTGCGTCCGGTCTCGAGCTTCTGCAGCTTGCCTTCCTTCTCAGCTGTCTTGAGTACCTTGTTAATCATCGACTCAATGATGAGCGGCACGCAGAAGAATGCGGTCACGCCGTATTCCTTGAGTTCCTTCTGGATATATTTGAGACCGCTGCAGAACACATTCGTGGCTCCGTTACTGATGAACATAAGCACGCCCTGATTTCCGAACGCGTGGTGGAGCGGAAGCAATATCATCTCTACATCGTCTTCGTATATAGGCTCGACCTTTCTCATCGCGGCAATGGTGGATGCTATATTGCGCTGAGTCAGCTGAGCTGCCTTGGCATCTGCAGATGTGCCCGAAGTGAACAGAATAATGTCGACCGCGTGCTTGTCTATCACCTTGAACTCATGTCTGTACTGCTTCACGAGCTTTGCATGCTCAACAAGCGCTTCCTGCGAGATCTCTGACATAGGGATCAGCACTTTTGCGGTGACACCGTCCATCTTGCTGATTTTTTCGAAGTCCATCTTAAGAGTCTCGTCATAAACGATTGCATCAGCCTTGCACTTCACCAATGAGTTCACGATCTCCTCTTCAGGCAGCCCCTTGTCGAGAGGCACTACAACACCTACATTGATTACTATGCCGTAATAGGCCGCCAGCCATGTATAAGAGTTAGGACCGATGACAACTATCTTCTTGCCTTTGAGTCCCTTGCTGATCAGATAAGCTCCGATAGAATCCATATCGTCCCTGAACTTGCGGTATGTGATCTCCACTTTGCTTTTTCTGTCTGGGGTCTTGTAGATGAATGCAGTATTCTTTCCATACTTATCTGCTACAAAATCCATGATCTCTTTGAGATCCTGAAACTCTATATCATACTTGCATTTATATTTTCTCATTATTCATCCCTTTCTAAATGGTTTTCATGCGCTGTTCTGAGCGCATAACAAGACAAACCCCTTTGTCTTATCTCAATATACAGTAAAGCGGGCATTTTAGCAATGAAACTATGCCCGCTAAAAGAGTTTCTTAATCCTTGATTTTACAGCGTTTCAGCGAGTTCAGGGAATATGCTGAGGCTGCGTTTCAGTATACCATGAACGTAAGCGATCATGGTTCCGTAGTTGGTGATCGGCACTCCCTGTGAAGTCGTTTTGGACGCACGATGCTTCACTTCTCTCTCATTCAGCATGCATCCTCCGCAGTGTACTACCAGTGCGTAAGGAGTCAGATCGTCCGGATATCCCGTACCGCTCGCTGTCTCGAAAACCAGATCCTTTCCTGTGAATTCATTGAGCCACTTAGGGATCTTTACAGTACCTATATCTCCGCACTGCCTGTGGTGCGTGCATCCTTCTGCTATGAGCACCCTGTCACCGTCATTCAGACTGTTAATAGCTGCAACGCCTTTCACTGCATCGTCAAGGAGGCCTTTGTAGCGTGCCATAAGTATTGAGAACGATGTCAGCGGCACATCCGGCGGAACTATTCTGTCGACTTTTCCGAAGACCTGACTGTCGGTTATCACGAGAGAAGGCTTTGTCCCGAGCTTACTCAGGGTATCAGCCAGCTGTGTATCCTGCACGACTACAGCCGTGGCTCCGGCATCCAGGATGTCCCTGATGGTCTGCTGCTGAGGTAGGATGAGCCTGCCCTTTGGAGCTGCCTTATCTATAGGCACCACCAGAACGACCAGATCTCCCGGATCTATTTTATCTGCGACGATTCGCCCTTCTTCACCCTGCGGCTTCAGTGCAGCGATCCTGTCCTTGAGTTCATTTATACCATCGCCCGTCAGCGCACTTACATGTATCATACCATCGGCATTCTTTGCGATCCGCTGCATCAGCCCAAGTGACTCTTCATCAACGTTATGATCCTCCGAGTCTTCCGTAATATCGCTTTTGTTGAGTGCAATAATGCAAGGTATAGTTCTTTCCCTGAAAAGGCTGACCAGTTCCTCGTCTACGTTTCTGAACCCTTCCGTTGTGTCTACTACCAGAACTGCTATATCCGTTTTTTCCAGTATCTTCCGCGTTCTTTGCACACGCAGTTCTCCCAGACTGCCCTCGTCATCAAATCCCGGAGTATCAATTATCACTACCGGTCCGAGCGGAAGTATTTCCATCGACTTTGTTACAGGGTCGGTCGTAGTACCTTTGACCTCGGAGACTACCGCGAGATCCTGCCCCGTAACAGCGTTCACCACACTCGATTTGCCGGCATTTCTGCGCCCGAAGAACCCTATGTGTATCCTTTCACCAGAAGGTGTTTCATTCATTCCAGCCATGTATCAACCTCACTAAAATAAAGAAAGCAGGGATCATCCCCTGTGTCTAGTGTACATTCATGAAGAAAACTTATCAAGAAACAAAGCTGCGGTTATTCACCGCAGCCCCAGTCCCTTTTTCGAAAGAATCAGCTTCTTTCATGAGAGATCTTCCGGGTTTCACGCTCGATGTATGAAGAGAGGGAGCACCGAAATGCGGCAGCATTTATGGGAAACCCTTTGATCTCTTTTTTATTATATTTATGTTTTTCTTATTATGAACAATTAGCAAAAAATAAAAAACAGACCACATGTACTTTTTTTATATACCACACGGATCTATCAATCGGAATACCACTGTATTTTACAGCATTATTTGCAGATTATTGTAGTATACCAGAATATCGCACATTCGTGCTTAATATAGCTCATAGCCTGGTGGTAAAACTGAACTCAGCTTTGTCGCATCGTATATAACTTTCGGTATATTCCACTGGCCTTCTTTCGGCATCAACACCAATAAGTTCAAAGCCGAAGGCAGGGCCATCTACCGGCATTTCAAGATATCTGGCTTCCTTAGGAAACAGCCTTACTACACGAAGCCTTCTGTCATATTTTTCAGGCAGATGCCCTCTGTCTGCCATGTAGTCATAAAGAGACACTGTTCTGAAATCGATTTTATCAATATCCGGAAAGATTTTTTGGGGCACATATGTATACTCTATAGCGAGAGGTTCCTTATTGCCGTATCTTACCCGGTGGAGAGCAAATACAGGCTCACCCTCCTGAAGATCCAGCTTGTCTTCAAGGAACCTGTTTCCGGTGATGATGCCGCTGACCAGCACAACATTTTTGACCTTTATCCCGTACGAGCGTACAAGTGCAGCGATCCCCTTTGTACCTTTCATTGCAGCATCACTGATATTCATCACGCTTTCGTGTTTTCTGCGGATAAAGGTGCCTTTGCCTTTTGTCCTGTATACCAGGCCCTCATCTGCGAGCTTTCCAAGAGCATACTGAATAGTAGAGCGCTTCACGGAATACTTCTCTGCAAGCTCTCTCTCTCCCGGCAATTTTTCTCCTTCAAGGCAATGGCCGTATTCATCAATTATCCGTTCTCTGATCTGCTTATATAAGCTCATTTCCTTTGCCATGACCGCCCCTTGTCTCTTATGCATAATCCCTTATGTGGAATTCTATGTTGTCAGGCATCACAACGTTGTCAAAATACTCTATAAGTCTGTCCTTTCTGTCATATATCAGCCCTTCGTATCTGATAAGCGGCTCATCTTTGCTTATTCTCAGAAGCTCCGCCTCCATGTCGTCTGCATATACCTGCGTGATCCGCTGATGTACACCTGAAAGAGAGATTCCGTATCTGCTCCTCATCAGAGAGGCGAGTTGCTGCATCTCAAGATCCTCCCGGCTCAGATCCGGAACATGATCTGCTATAAGATACGACCGCTCCAGCGACATTGGCCTGTCGCTGTCATACCTGATACGAAGTATCTGATAGCAGAGAGTCCCTTCAGGCATCTGAGTGATTTCGGATAATCTTTTACCCATGCTTATCATTTCATAATTCAGCATGATCGATCTGTTATCGTTTCCAACCCTCTCTACTTCTTTAATGATGGACCGGATATGATTGAGGTTGATTTCCATTCTCCTCTGAGCCACGAAGTATCCCCTTCGAGGTTTCCTTATCAGCACACCTTTCTTGATCAGTATCTCAAGAGCGCTCCGGACTGTATCCCTCTGCACGCAAAACTCTTCGGCCAGCTTTCTCTCAGAAGGCAGTCTGTCCCATTCATTCATACGCTCGTCATGTATTCGCCTTTCGATCTCCCGCGAGATCTCCTCATCCTTGAACAGTATGCGCTTTCTCATAGTTTCCCTTTCTCTATTATATGGTTAACAATAAACCGTGGGGAGCGTATCGTCAAGCTTAAACCGCAATTGCTTTTGACATTCATACAGAGTATGATTTTTCTGATGGAAAACAAAATCGTTGAAGTCCTGAATATGACCGCATGGAGCATGGAAGCACCTCAGCTTTTCGGCAGCTTCCACATCGCCGCCTCTCTTATAACCGCTGTTCTCGCGGTACTGGCTGCTGTGTTCTTTGCGCGCCGTGCCGACATAGAGAAAAACGTACGGAAGACACTTGTTTTAACAGGCTGGCTGCTTCTGATCCTGGAAGTATACAAGCAGTATTTCCTTTATTACATTGTCAATGAAGGAGCATTCGACTGCTGGTTTTTCCCATTTCAGCTCTGCTCTATGCCTATGTATCTCTGCATGCTCCTGCCATTCCTTAAGGATGAATCCCGCGTCACACTCATGACCTTCATGGGCGGATACATATTCATCAGTGCCACGGCAACTCTTATCTATCCGGAAGACATACTGCGGCCTTATATATCTCTTACAGTCCACGGCTTCATCTGGCACGGACTGCTGCTTTTCATGAGTCTGCTGATTATTTTTACAGGCTGTACTGATGCCGGTCCGCGCGGACTGCGCGGCGCTGCAGTTCTTTTTGTGATTCAGTGTGTCATAGCACTCAACATAAACATAGTGGCTGAACCTGTTATGCCGGCTATACGCGCCGCTCACCCTTCTGTCGCCCATGACTGGGCCGCGATGTTTTACCTTAACCCGTTCCACATCTCGCCTCAGCCTATAATAAGTACCATACAGGAAACAGCGGGCATCCCCGCGGGGCTTGTTATATATGTGATCGTTATTGCAGCTGTAAGCAGCATGGTGATCGTGTTATCGAAGAAAATTTTCAGGGAGTCTGTTCTGGACAATACTGACGATGACCTGTAAAACCATGAGGAGGTCTTCATGGAAGACCTCCTTTTGGTTTGTGCAGTTTTAAGTGATTATCATTCGAAATCATATGATTTGCATACAGGTGCATGAGCCTCTGCCGATTCCTTATCGTACCAGATGAGGTTCTTTCCTGTCTCCTTATCGAAGAGCTGGATGAGCTCAGGCATCACATCGAAGTGCACCTTGCTTCCCATCGAAACATCTTCTGCCAGTCCGATGGTCGGGATGACCATTACGACCTCATCATCTCCGCTGCGGGCATGGAGGTTGTACTCGGAACCAAGGAGTTCGGATACTTCGATCACAGCTGTAAGTTCGCCTGAACCGACACGGATGTGCTGCGGACGGATACCCGCAATTATGTCGCATGACGCCTGACCATTATGCTTAAGCGCTTTCTGCTGGAAGTCCGAGAGTTCAAATTTTACTCCGCGTATCTCCGCATAGTACTTTCCGCCCTCAAGCAGCAGCCTACATCCTTCGAAGAAATTCATCACAGGCATTCCTATGAATCCCGCAACAAACAGGTTGACCGGCTTGTTGAACACATCACGAGGCGTGCCTATCTGGTTCACATATCCATCCTTCATGATAACGATACGGTCGCCGAGAGTCATGGCTTCTGTCTGGTCATGCGTTACATACATGAACGTGGTGTTGATGCGCTGACGGAGCTTTATGATCTCAGCACGCATCTGGTTTCTCAGCTTAGCGTCGAGATTCGAAAGAGGCTCGTCCATGAGGAACACCTTAGGATCACGTACCATGGCGCGGCCGATAGCAACACGCTGCCGCTGACCGCCGGACAGAGCCTTTGGTCTGCGCTCCAGATACTGTGTGATGTCGAGGATCTCCGCGACTTCATTTACTTTCTTATCGATCTCATCCGGTTTAGCCTTTTTCAGCTTCATGGCGAAGGCCATGTTCTCACGGACCGTCATATGCGGATACAGAGCATAGCTCTGGAATACCATTGCGATATCGCGGTCCTTAGGCGAGATATCGTTCATCAGCTTGCCGTCGATATAAAGTTCGCCGCCGCTGATGTCCTCAAGTCCTGCTACCATGCGGAGCGTTGTGGATTTACCACAGCCCGATGGTCCGACCAGTACGATGAACTCCTTGTCCTTGATATCGATGTTGACGTCATGGACTGCAGTTACCTCGTTGTCATATACCTTTTTTAACCCTTTTATGATTACTTCTGCCATATATACAGCCCTGACAAACGGGACTCCTCCCG
This sequence comes from Anaerovoracaceae bacterium, assembly GCA_045114615.1. Taxonomy (GTDB): domain Bacteria; phylum Bacillota; class Clostridia; order Peptostreptococcales; family Anaerovoracaceae; genus Crickella. The sequence continues at coordinate 7,023 of JBGUKU010000100.1, read as the reverse complement.
AGTGCCTCGCGACCGCCCGCAAGGGACGCGCCGCATTACGACAGGTCTCCACACTGCCGCACCGCGAGCCGGCGGATAGTTCCTCCTTTCTTTAGGACGAAAGATCAGATCGTGGAGTGATCAGGCGCCCTTTAGTTGGTAGTTATTCCGGAGCTGTCCGGCCGTAAAGCCGGGTCATTTTTAATATTTCCTCAGCGAGTTCTTCTGTGGCTGCGCCGGGTCTCATCCTCCAGGTCCAGTTACCCATAGGTACTCCCGGTGCGTTTATCCTGGCCTCATCGCCGAGTTCCAGCCAGTCCTGCATCTGTGCAACGAACAGCCTCGCAACGGAACTCATGCCCCCGCGGAGGACTCCCCTGCAGAAGCCTTCCTCTTCGTTCAGACCGAAGTATTGCTTTGCAGTTGACAGTTCCTCCTCGCCAGCTATTGCAAGCCAGCCTGCCAGCGTGTGGTTGTCATGAGTGCCTGTATAGCAAATGCAGTTGCTTACGAAATTATGAGGCCTGAATGCCGTGGTATTCATGGCGTCAAAAGCGGCTACCAGCAGCTTCATGCCCGGGAATCCTGATTCCTTAAGCAGCTGCCTGACCTCAGGTGTTGAATAGCCAAGGTCTTCCGCTATGAAATCAAGCTGCGGGAAACGTTCCTTAAGTGTGTCCACGAGCCGGATCCCGGGTCCCTTGACCCAGTGTCCGTTCTGTGCGGAAGTCTCTCCATATGGAACGGCGAAATAACTCTCGATCCCTCTGAAGTGGTCGATGCGTATCCTGTCGAACAGTTCTCCCGCACCGGCTATCCTGCGAACCCACCAGCTGAAACCGTCTGCCTCCATTGCATCCCAGTCATACAGCGGGTTTCCCCAAAGCTGTCCGTCCGCATTGAACAGATCAGGCGGAACTCCGGCAACCTCTACGGGAATGTTCTTTTCATCCAGCCGGAACCAGTGAGGTTCTGCCCAGACGTCTGCGGAATCAAGCGCAACATATATCGGAAGATCACCGATAATGGAGATGCCGGCATCATTTGCGTATGCCTTCAGCTGTGCCCACTGGCGATAGAACAGGAACTGTATGTATTCATACATTTCCACTTCTTCGCGGAGCTCACTTCTCCATTTTGCGCAGGCCTCAGGTCTGTGCAGCCTTATGTCCTCATCAGGCCACTCGAACCACGGGCGTGAATCGAAGTGCTGTTTCAGCGCCATGAAGAGCGCGTAATCAGGAAGCCACGCTTTCTTTCTGATGAAAGCGGAAAACGCCTCCCTGTCTCTGGCAATGCCTCTCCGGGCTGCCTTTGTGAGCAGTCCAATCCTGTTCTCGTAAAGCTTTCCGTAATCGATCTTTTCAGGATCCTGTCCGAAATCCCGGGAACTTACCTCTTCTTCCGTCAGCAGTCCGTCTTCGATCAGGATATCCGGATCCACATAATACGGATTGCCGGCGTAAGACGAGAAGCTCTGATACGGAGAGTCTCCGTAGCTTATCGGTCCTACAGGAAGCATCTGCCAGCAGCTCTGTCCCGCGGCGTGCAGAAAGTCGACAAACTTCCTTGCCTCAAGACCGAGAGTCCCGATCCCGTACGGAGACGGGATGGAAAACAGTGGCATAAGTATTCCTGCTGTGCGCTCTGTATTTTTCATAAGATTAACCCTTTACGGCTCCTGCAGCCACACCCTTGATGATGTGCTTCTGGAGCGCCATGTAGAAGATGATGATCGGCAGCATGGAAAGCATGATTACCGCCATCGTAGCGCCGAGGTCTACCGAGCCGTAGCTTCCCTTGAGATACTGTACATGGATAGGGATCGTCATGTATTTGGTCCTGTCGAGTACAAGGTACGGGAGCAGGTAGTCATTCCACACCCACATGGTCTCAAGGATGCCGACTGAAATAAGTGTCGGCTTCAGCATAGGCAGGACTACTGAGAAGAACGTACGTATCGGTCCGCAACCATCTATCGCGGCCGCCTCCTCTATCTCAAGAGGCAGGCCTTTTACGAAGCCCGCAAACATGAATATCGCAAGTCCCGCTCCAAATCCCAGATATACGACCGGGATAGTCCAAGGTGTATTCAGCTTCAGATTATCTGCCGTGAACGTCAGAGTGAACATCACCATCTGGAAAGGAACGATCATGCTGAACAGGCAGAGATAGTAGAAAATGTTGGCAAATTTTGAGTTTACACGGGCAATGTACCATGCAGACATCGATGTGAACAGCAGTATCAGGAATACCGAAGCAATCGTGATGAAAAAGCTGTATCCGACGGACTTCATGAACGGATAATTACCGAAAGTCATGCCCTTTATGTAGTTCGCGAATCCTACAAAGCTTTCTGCAGTAGGAAGCGAGAATGCATTTGTATTGATTGATGCATTCGACTTGAACGAGTTTATTACTACCTCGAAGATCGGCATTATCCATGCTATGCACAGCACAACGAATATCGCAGAGACGACCTTGCTGAGCGGAGTAAATTTCTTATTGTGCTTTTTATTCATTGCTGCACCTCCTTGCTCCTGGTAGCTCTCTGCTGAGCGAGTGCCAGCACCGCAACAAGAATGAAGAATACCACGGCCTTAGCCTGTGCGGCACCGTGATAATTCTTATTGATGTTGTATGTTGAGAAGATATTCAGCGCGAGCAGCTCTGTCATGTTGACCTTGGTGTTCTCAAGCATGACTGAAGGAGCTCCTCCGGTCAAAGCTAAGTTCTGGTCGAACAGTTTGAATGAATTCGTCAGCGTCAGGAATGTGCAAATGGTGATCGACGGCATCACATTAGGTATGATGACTCTTGTAAGAGTCTGCCAGCCGGTAGCGCCGTCTATCTTTGCAGCTTCCAGCATGTCGCCCGGAACAGCCTGAAGACCTGCGATGTAGATGATCATCATATATCCTATCTGCTGCCATGCCACGAGTATGACCAGTCCCCAGAAACCGTATGTGGCGTTAGCTGTCAGATATGTGTTATAGCCTTTAAGTATGGCATCGAAAATCATCGACCATATGTATCCAAGTACGACGCCTCCGATGAGGTTAGGCATGAAGAACACCGTACGGAACAGGTTTGCTCCTTTAATATGCTGAGTCAATGCGTAAGCGATGAAAAACGCCAACACATTAATGAGTATGATCGAAACTACCGCGAATGCCGCCGTATTCCAGAAAGCATGACGGAATCCGGCATCAGTAAATGCTCTGACATAGTTCTGGAACCCTACCCACTTTGCATCCCTTGGAGTATTGAAAGTGCAGAAGCTGAGATAAATACCCTGAAGGAAAGGCCATACGAAGCCAATAACAAAGCATGCAAATGTCGGGAGTATGAACAGCGGAAAGCAGCGCTGTATCGGTCTGCGGATCAGAACACTGTTCACGGTGGAGTGATCGTGTTTCTTTTTCTTTTTGCGCAAAACGCTCATCTCCTTTCTCTTTTGATTACCTATAAGCTTTTATAAAAAAGCAGGGGCAGGCGAGTATTGCCCGCCCCTGTCATTTATTAGCTATCAGCTAAAAGGAGTGAGTATTAGTTGTTCTCTACACCGTACTCGTAAGCCCAGCCGTCAACGAACGCCTTAACAACGCCATCCCAGTTAGCATCGGACTGATCTGCAGAGTAAGCTGCAAGAGCAGTCACGAGTGTAGCACGGAAGCTGTCTACGTTTGGTGTGAAGTTGAATGCCCATGTGCAGGCGTAGTTGCCGTTAGCGAGCATTTCAGCACCGGCCCTGGAGAATCCGTTTGCCGACTCAGGAGCCTTCTTGAACGGGATGTCGCCGATCGAGCTGAGTACTTCGATTCCCTTGTCGGATGTTACACACCATTTCAGGAAGTCGAGTGTAGCCTGCTGATTAGCCTCGGAAGCCTGACTGTTTACTGCGAGGCAGTTCTCTGTACCGGAGCACAGGCCGGCCTTCTCTTCGCCGTCAACGCCGCAGTAGATCGGAATCATTGTGATATCATCAGGATTCATCTGGAACTTGTCTGCTGTGAGGTTAGCCCACTCCCATGTACCATTCTGATAGAATACGGCTTTGCCTTCGCCGAACTCAGCCTCAGCCTGGTCGCCTGTAGCAGTTGTCAGGGATGTAGGATCCTGAGCGGAATCTGTGATGTAGAGATCCCAGATCTTCTTGAAGTTGTCCATGTAAGTTCCCTTGATCTCAGCCGGCTTGTCTGTGATTCCGTCATCACGGAACTCATAGAAGAGCGGCATGTTGGCCAGGTGGCCTGAGAATCTCCAGGATGAAGAGTCATCAAGACCGGCTGAAGTAAATGCATCGAATCCGAGCTCGCCTGCGCGTGCGTGGATATCGTCTGCAACAGCCTTCAGGGAATCAAAGTCCTTGATCTCATCGAGTGAGTGACCTGCCTTCTCCAGAAGAGCCTTGTTGGTGATGATACCGTAAGACTCATAGATCCAGCCGATCGCCTTTGTCTCACCGGCTTCATTCTTCAGATTGAAGTCTGTGGTCGTAAGCTCATTCATGAAATCAGTGCCGTCCAGTGTAAGGCAATAGTCTTCCCAGTCCTTCAGCGCACTCATGTTACCGACATTGAATAGCGTTGGAGGCTCGGACTTAGCCATTTCTGCAGTCTGTGTATCGCTGTACGATCCGGATGCAGCTGTTACGACCTTGCAAGGGACGCCTGTCTCTTCGGTATAAGCTGCAGCAAGTCCCTGAAGTGCTTCATCTGCTTCAGGCTTCATGTTCAGCCAGTATACGGAACCGGTTCCCTCATCGCTTCCGGAGTCACTTCCGCCGCCGCCACATGCTGCGAAAGCAAATACCATAGCGAATGCAAGGAAAAGAACAAATAATTTCTTCTTCATGTTATTCCTCCTTAAAAAACCAATACCAATTATAAGCATTTCGATAGCTTACAAAAATTATTATAAGTCCATGTTTTTTCCTTTTCAATTCTAAAAAAAAAAAATTTTTGTGCTTTTGGTTAACAATAAAGCGTCTATCTGATTGTAAAAAAAAAGTTTCCAGTTGCCTAGAAACTAAATAGTGTATACGTTCCTTTTTGTTACTATTTCGTACTTTTTTTCCCATCCGGGGTTGTGAGCCGTATTCGACAAGCATCTGATTCTAATCGCTGGCTAGAGGAGTGTGGATGTATCGTTTGACATTACCCTTTCGATATGCAAGCGGATTGGCATCATATGCGTTACGGAAACACCGTGCAAAGTAACTCATATCTCTGAACCCGCATAACAATGCAATCGACTCCACGCTCATTTTAGTAGATGTGAGAAGATGCTCGGCTCTCTGCAGCCTCAGCTGTTTTAAGTACTGTATCGGGGTTGCCTCGAGTATACATTTAAAACATCGATCGCATTCAGAATTGCTGACATATGCAGCAGAAGCGATATCCCTGACTGTGATTTCTTCTGCCAGGTGCTCTTCTATGTAGGTAATCATTATCTTGAGTCGTTCCATTCTTCGATGCTCCGCTTCAGCCAATGGCGCATGGCGGTCATTGGTGTGAAGATATATCTGATAAAAGCTTTCGGAGATCATATTACGGACTATAAATTCAAAGCCGTCTTTACGCTCATGCAGCTGAGTCCATATATCCTCGATATTATTGATAACACGGTTTGACCAATCTTTATCGGACCGCAGGATCAGGAACGGCAGACTCTTGTTATGATGTACCGGTCGTACATATTTGTCCCAGAACACACCTGTATCACCGCCGCTCACAAGTCTGGAATGAAAGACGACGGAATGATATGGACATGTTGAGGAATCATTGCTCCATGCACCATGGAGCACCTGTGAATTGATAAAAAGCGCATCCCCGGCATCTATTCCGAACTGTTCAGTTCCAGCGACAAAAGTGAGCCTCCCCTGCAAAAGGTGACATAGTTCAAACTCATCATGCCAGTGCCAGGTGATGCGATTGACAGACACATCATCCTGATAGGCAGCCGCAAGCAGCGAGTCCGTTTTATGATCTACTATTTCCTTACCGTCAGCACGTACGGATTCATCAAATCGAAGTAAAGACATGGTTGTTTTGTCGTATTTTTCGGGCAGAAATGACACTATATTGCTAAATCTTTGATGATAATATAACATATGATAAAAAACAGCTCAATAAGGATCGTATATGAACGTACAAGGTTGCTAAATGTATCGAGACTCAGCCAAAGATGTTTTAATGCATGCCATGGTGCATCTTTTGAACAGAAAAAGCATCTCACACATCCGGCTCTCGGATATTCTCCTGGAATCGGGTGTGTCAAAATCGACTTTCTACCGGAACTTCATAGACAAATATGAACTCATGAACTATTGCTTCAGCAGAATGATGGAAGATTCTCTTTCAGGAATGAAGCAAGTCAGTTACACTGAAAAACCCCATGCAATTATCAACGTGCTGCAAAGCAACAGACAGTTTTTTTAAATGGACTTTACGATCTTAATGGTGAAGATCCTCTTAAGGAGTATGTATATGATTACATATACAAGTTTTATGAACAGCAGTATCTCCTGAGGAAAGACCGGTCCCGTCTGCTTACATATGAAAAACTGGCCGTTATTTGTGCTGCAGGCGGATTTCTGAGAATACTGGAGGAATGGCTGAAGAGACCGGAATTGCTTGATCTGACTGATCCTGAAATAGCCAACCTGGAAGTGGATCTCTTACCAGATGTTCTGAAATGCGTCTGTTTACAAAACAATTAACATCGCTGACTTAGGAGGTTTTATTATGGCAGCAAACTCCGATACCGCATTGCAAAATCAGATGATCTATTCTGTCTTTGTACGCAATCACACAAATGAAGGTACTTTCCGTGCTCTGATTCCCGACCTCGACCGCATCCGCTCACTCGGGACTGATATCATCTGGCTTATGCCTATCCATCCAATCGGCAAGATCAATCGTAAAGGAACATTAGGCAGCCCTTACGCCATACAGGATTACCGCAGTGTCAACCCGGAATACGGTACACTCGAGGATCTCAGGGCTCTTGTGGATGCCATCCACGATAAAGGCATGCGCT
>JBGUKU010000099.1:0-72205 GCA_045114615.1 Anaerovoracaceae bacterium | reverse complement strand
CGGCGAGACCATAGCTAACCCTGCGCTGACTGTCCTTGACATCGAGAAGTTTGCAAAAGCTGCTCATGAGCATGGGGTGCCTCTTATTGTAGACAACACCTTCCCCACTCCTGTCAACTGCAGGCCTATAGAATGGGGAGCGGATATCGTCACACACTCGACGACCAAATACCTTGACGGACATGGTGCCGCAGTCGGCGGAGCCATTATTGATTCAGGCAAGTTCGACTGGATGGCTCATAAGGACAAGTTCCCCGGCCTCACGACACCGGACGAATCCTATCACGGGATCATTTACGCAGAGAAATTCGGAAATGAAGGAGCTTTTATAACAAAGGCGACTTCACAGCTTATGAGAGATTTCGGAAGCATCCAGTCACCTCAGAATGCATTCCTGCTCAATCTGGGACTCGAGTCACTGCATGTGCGTATGCCAAAGCATGTAGAGAATGGACAAGCCGTTGCCGAGTTTCTGGCGAATCATCCTAAGGTCAGGAAGGTAAGCTATTCCGGACTCCCGGATGATCCGTATTATGAGATCGCACAGAAATATTTACCTGATGGCGGCTGCGGGGTCGTTTCGTTTGAACTTGAAGACAGACAGGCTGCAGAGAAGTTCATGGGACGTCTCAGACTCGCCGCAATCGAGACTCATGTTGCTGATGCAAGGACATGCTGCCTGAATCCGGCTACTTCAACACACCGCCAGATGACGGATGAGCAGCTTCAGGCTGCAGGCATTCCTGCAGGACTCGTAAGAATGTCATGCGGACTCGAAGATAAAGAAGACCTGATCGGTGATATCAGACAGGCACTTGATTTTTAGGCAGGAGGAACTTAATGGCAGAGAACAGGATCCTTATTGTTGACTTCGGCGGACAGTACAATCAGCTGATCGCCAGAAGGGTAAGGGAGTGCGGTGTTTATTCAGAGATCATGGGATATGAATCCATTGATCTGAACAAAATACGCGGATTCGATCCTAAAGGCATCATTTTTACCGGCGGACCTCAGAGCGCATATGGTGAAAATGCTCCGTCGATAGATGATGGGTTTTTCAAACTGGGCGTTCCGATACTGGGCATTTGCTATGGTGCACAGCTTATGGCATACAGGCTCGGAGGAAAAATAGAATCTGCGCCTACCAGTGAATATGGGCGTACAGAAGTTGCCGTTGACGGTAAGAAAGGCATTCTCCGTACAGCCGACGATGTCAATGTATGCTGGATGAGCCATACCGATTACATCAGCGAGCCACCGGAAGGCTTCGAGATCACAGCTCATACGGATGACTGTCCGGTAGCCGCAATGGAAGATCGATCCAGAGGTTTCTATGCCGTTCAGTTCCATCCTGAGGTCAATCATACAGTACACGGAGCTGAGTTCATCAGAGATTTCGTTCTTGATGTATGCAGATGCGATCAGGACTGGCAGATGGATTCATTTGCTGAAACGCAGATTGCTGCTGTCAGGGAAAAAGTCGGAGACGGCAAGGTGCTGCTCGCACTTTCGGGAGGCGTTGATTCATCTGTGGTAGCCGCTTTGCTTGCGAAAGCGATCGGTCCTCAGCTTACCTGTGTATTCGTTGACCACGGCCTGATGAGAAAGAATGAGGCTGATGAGGTATCCGCAATCTTCGGAAAGGAAGGGCAGTTCGATCTGAACTTCGTCAGAGTTGATGCAGCTGAGAGATTCTATGCTAAACTCGCAGGCGTAACAGAGCCTGAGAGAAAGCGCAAGATCATAGGCGAGGAATTTATCAGAGTATTCGAAGAGGAGTCAAAGAAGATAGGAGCAGTCGATTTCCTTGCGCAGGGAACTATATATCCGGATATCATTGAAAGCGGGCTTGGCAAGTCTGCGGTCATCAAATCGCATCACAATGTGGGAGGCCTTCCTGACTATGTTGATTTCAAGGAGATAATCGAACCGCTCAGGATGCTTTTCAAGGACGAAGTAAGGCAGCTCGGACGTGAGCTTGGTTTGCCGGAATACCTTGTCAGCAGACAGCCTTTCCCGGGGCCGGGACTGGGTGTCAGGATCATAGGAGATGTAACAGCTGAGAAAGTGCGTATCGTGCAGGATGCGGATGCTATATACAGAGAAGAGATCGACAAGGCAGGGCTCGCAGGAGAAATAAGTCAGTACTATGCAGCTCTTACCAATATGCAGACAGTAGGGGTCATGGGAGACTTCAGGACATACGACCATGCCATAGCTCTGAGAGCTGTGATAACATCGGATTTCATGACAGCAACAGCTGCTGAGATCCCATGGGATGTTCTTCAGAAAGTGATGACAAGGATCGTCAATGAGGTCGATCATGTAAACAGAGTATTCTACGATCTCACCAGCAAACCTCCGGGGACGGTCGAACTCGAGTAGCAGCAGAACAGAAGCCGTAAGGATCTCCGGGAAACCATACAGACATGAAACCGGTAAATTTATTCAGGGTATCAAGAATACGTGATGAGAGACTTTTCAATATCATGGAGAAGCATGAGGCCAGTGATCATGACAATCACAGGATACGCATCCATGAGATCGACTCTCTTCGCATACTTACAGATGCTCTTGCCGGGCACGGAATAACGGTGAAGGATACGGACGGGTTCTACTTTGGATTTGTGATCCCTCTGATAGGCAAAGAATTTGATCTTATCAAGGTCACAGGAAAATACTGTCTTAACATCGAGCTGAAATCACAGGATGTAGGTGAGGAGCAGATCCTTGCGCAGCTCAGGAAAAACCGTCATTATCTCACTCTTCTCGGCAGAGAACTGATGCTGTTTACCGTGGTTACGGATACTCTTGTATGTTACCGGCTTTCGGAGGATGATGAACTGGAGTCAGTAGACATCGAAGAGATAGCAAGAGCTGTAAGGAAGTGCCGTGCTGCTTATCACGGTAATATTGATAAGCTGTTCCGCTCTTCAGAATACCTGATCTCACCGGAAGAAAACCCGGATAAATTCCTTCAGGGTCAGTACTTTCTGTCTCCTGCGCAGGACTATGTGAAAGCAGAACTGCTCAGAGACATAGCCAATGTATCATACTGCGCATTCTTCCATGTCTACGGCAGGCCCTGTACCGGAAAGACGCTGCTTATATATGACTTGGCAAAGCACCTGTCAGAAAGCGGCAGGACGCTTATCACGTGCGGTGAAGAGCCGTCCGGCGGATTGCTGTCCATAAGTGAATCGATAGAAAATCTGGATTTTATATCTGTATCAGATATTGTTTCGCCTGAGCAAATCAGCGGGTATGACTTTGTGCTTGTAGATGAAGCTCTGCGCATTGAACCGGCAGTATTCGATATCATTGTCAATGCCGCCGAGACATATGAGCAGGTCTGCATCTTTTCTACAGACCCATCCGCTGTTCTTACAGATCCGGAACAGGAAAACGATATAGGAGGAAGGATACTCAGTCTTGGCCTGGCCGGTGAGTATGAGCTTTCAGAAAGAATGAGGGTGAATATGGAGATACAGACATTCATCCTTAAGCTCAAATATTTAGGCAGCAAAACTGAGAAAACCTATGAATTCGAACACATCTCAGTCAATTATGCCAATAACATTGATGAGGCTCACGAGATAATCAGGTATTTCCGCAAAAAAGGGTATGTGTTTATCAACGCCCACAAACAGGCTGAGGATCCATTTGCGGACCTTGAGGAAGCCTTCAGGTACCGGCATGTTGCCGGACGTGAATACAACAGCGTGGTAATGCTGATGGACAGTTCGTTCTCATATGACGGAGAAGGGTATCTGATGGGAATCCCTAAACCGGATCCCGGGCGTCCGTATCCGAACATATTCTATTCAGGCATCACCCGCGTGCGCGAACGGCTTGCACTGGTGATACTTGATGCCCCGGAGCTACTGAACAATATACTCTCGATTCTTGATTAAGCAGAAGTTGCAAAAAAACAAAAACGTATTGGAGGCTAAACATGATCTGCAGATACTGTGGCAAAAATATACCGGAAGGTTCCAGCTTTTGTCCTTCATGCGGCAAGAGGCTGGAAGCACACTTACGTGCAGAGGACAGGGAAAAAGAAAAAAAGGAATTTGAGTATAAACCTGAACGTGATGATGAATATGAATATGAAGAGCCTAAGGGGAAAAGAAGAATAAAAGCCTTCATATCGATCATTGCCGCGTTCATTTTTGTTGTTGGAGCGTTCGTTGCCATTATGGTGTTTGCAAAGCCGTATTTAGGGGAAGAGCCCTGGTCGGATACGGGAGATCCGGCAGTGGAAGAGGAGGAGAACATCGGATTTCCGAAAAATATGTATATTTCGGCGGAAGGAGGACTGTTTCTGCGGCAGGACCCGGGATCCGAAGGCAAGGAGATCCATTTCCTCAGTTACGGACAGGGGATACAGGTCGAAAAGATCACAGACGGATGGGCTTATGCCACTGTGGACGGCCTTTCGGGATGGTGTTCCACTGAGCATCTGACGGAAAACCTCGATGAGATTGTAATGAGCGAAACGAAGCCGGAGTCTGATGAGGATAAGGGCAGGCTGGTAGAGCCGTCTAAACTCATCAAGACCGGTTATCATGGGACTGTGAATTCAGAAGGAGGACTTAATCTTCGCTGCGGTCCGGGACCGGACTATGATATCCTTCTTGTTGTCCCGTATGCAGAGGAAGTAATAGAAGAGGGCTGGGATAACGGATGGATATATATCCGTTACGACGGACAATACGGATGGGTCAATTCGGAGTTCATTACACCTACGGGGGAAGTCGAAACTCCTTGACAGAGCAGCTGACAAAATAATTAGAAGCAAATCGTTACTGTATAATTAAATGAAAAAAGGAACAGCATCACATCTAATATTAGTTTTTATAATTACAGTGCTGACAGCAGCATCAGCTCTATGTTTTGCGTGCTATGCAGATACGGGGTCTTCGTTTGAATACAAGTATTATAAAGATCAGGCCATGTATGACAGGGCTCTTCAAAGAGCCATGACTGATGTTTATAATGATTTTTCCGGGAAGACCTATAACGACAGGACCATACCGATCCCGGGACTGATAGAAACATGTATAGAGACGGAAGGAGTAAGCAGTTATTCGAACCAGTACATACCGCAGGGAATGTGCCGCGCCGGCGATTATTTGCTGATAACGGCTTATGACGTAAATAAGAAGCATAACTCTGTGATATACGCCGTCGACATGAACGGGATGACCCTGGTGTCTACGCTTACCATGCCTAACATGTTCCATGCGGGCGGTATCGCTTTTGATGGGGAAAACATATGGATGACGGGGGAAACTTCCGATAAGTATGAAGGCGATCCGTTCGTTCAATATATGACATACGAGACCTTCCTTGATCACCTGGACAAACCGGTGAGCGAGGTGAATGAGTCTGAACTTTCAAGGTATATATATATCAAAAACAAGCCGTCCTTCCTTGAGTATGACAATGGAAGACTGTGGGTAGGTACTTATGCCGGCAGAAAGAATACCAGAAAAGCTTATATGTATGGGTATGAAATCATAGGTGAACCGGGAATGCGCAGGCTGAATACGTTAATGTATTCGATTATCGCGGGTCTCGATACCAGCGCTCAGGGTGCAGATATCGTAGGAGATTATTTATACGTTTCAAGCTCGTACAATTCTGCATCGCGTATGAAAACATCCTACATTACTAAATATAATCTTAAGCGCTCAGAGACAGGGACAGGGAATTATCTTCTTGAAGGTCATGAAATGAAAAGGGTCGAAGTCCCAAAGATGAACGAGGAACTGGTCATCGACGGATCGACATTGTATATCAATTTCGAATCCGGGGCCTCGCATTGGAGGTATGCACTCATAAGGACGGACAGAGTACTTGCGCTGGATTTGTCACTATGGGGCAGGCGATGATAAGGGGGTTGCGATGATAAAAAAGATACTGAAAATAGTAGGAGTGATCCTTCTGCTTGTCGTGCTGGCGGCAATTCCTATAATCGTGACGCTTATCCGCAATCCGGGAGTATTTATAAAACTAATGTCTGAAAAAATTGTCGAAGATCAGGTCGTTGAGGCTTCCTATAATTACGATTTTGATGATACATCCAAAATAAAGACTGTTCCGTCTTTTTACTTTACACCTTCAGAGAGCGGAAACTATACCTTCAGTGCTGTCGACATTGAGAGCAGCAGCGAAGTGTGTGTAACCATGAGCGTAATGGACAATAATCTTAATGACTACTTTGTTGCAGACAACCGCGGTCATGCTACAGAAGGTCTGAAGGATACAATATCAGATACGACTTCGCTTCAGAAATCGCAGCTGTGTCTGGTGCTTTTTAACGTAGAACCTGCCGATGATGATCTGGCCCGGTACTCCGGATCGTTTAAAGTGACCGTGACAAGAGAGACCGGCGATGAAGGTCCTCCGCAACTCACATTGGACGGACCGGTGACCATCAAGGTAGATGCTGATGGACAGGCATGTGCATCTTTCATACCGCCTGAGACAGGATACTACAGGTTTGAGCATTCCATTATTTCAAAGGATTCTTCAAAAGGATATTCCAGCCTTTCATCTATTACGTCTTCTGACAAACTCAATGTCGGTCTGACGAATGGCATCTGCATGCTCATGAAAGATAAAGAGTATTACGTCTGGGCGATCGCAAATGAGACCAGCAGCAAAGAATCCGAGATAGAGCTTTCCTGCGTGCCGTTGAATACTGTGAAAGCAAAGGGCATATGCTCCATGGAATTAGCCGGAGAAAGCGTGATAGAGTACTTTGCGGAAAAGGACTGTAATCTTGCAGTTTATTCGGTATCTGCAGGAGATCCTAAGCTCGTGATTTACGAACAGGCAGGATTCCCTCTGCGAAGCGATGACACGTCTGAAGCGTCGCTCAGCGATAATCCCAATGATGTCGCAACGGTGCTCACAGTAAAAGAGGGAACAGGACTGCATATATGCGTCTTTGATGATGTTACTGACTGCCGCGTCTTTATAACGGAATACACAGGTGACGGAACGTCACTTACTATAGATGATCTGGTTCCGGTACCTGAAGATGAAAAAGCTACTGAAGAAGTTGAAGAAAATAATGATGAAACTGAGGAAAAAGCTGAAGGGGAGAATCTATAGTGCAAAGAAACGAAATATGGCGTTCATATGGAACTGACTATAAGGAAATGACCAAAAGACTGCTCTTGCAGTCAGGACTTGCAGATCTGCTTCCGGAAGTTTCTGATGATCCATGTATCGCGATCAAACCCAATCTTGTGACACCGGCGCCTGCTTCTTTCGGCGGAACAACTCATCCGGAGATAGTTGCAGGTATTGTCGAGTTTCTTCAGGAAAGGGGATACGGGAATATAGTTATCGCCGAAGGTTCATGGGTCGGTGACAAGACTGCTGAAGCTTTCGAGTACTGTGGATACAACTCAGTTGCCCGGGAATATGGCGTATCCCTTATTGACATGCAGAAAGATAAGGGAGTCGACACAGACTGCGCAGGGGAAACGCTTTCCATCTGCAAAAAAGTCAGGAGCTGGGATTTTCTGATAAATGTTCCTGTTCTGAAAGGACACTGTCAGACACATATCACCTGTGCGCTCAAGAATCTCAAAGGGCTGATTCCCAATACGGAAAAGAGGAGATTCCATACAATGGGGCTCCATAAGCCTATTGCACATCTCAATGCGGGCATAAGGCAGGATTTTATCGTTATAGATCATATCTGCGGAGATCTCAGCTTTGAGGAAGGCGGCAGCCCTGTTACACGCAACTGCATTATGACAGCTGTTGACCCGGTCCTGGTGGATTCTTATGTGTGCTCACTTCTCGGGTATGAGACTGAGGATGTGGAATATATCGGTTTAGCAGAGAAACTCGGCATCGGGAGCAGTGATCTTTCCCGCCTGAGACTTGTAACATGTGAGGGCGAACCTTATGAGGATCTGCCTGCACACAGCATTCTGGATGTAAGCTATGCTGTTGATGAGGTGGATTCATGCAGCGCATGCTACGGAGTCCTGATCCCGGTGCTTGAAAGGCTCAAAAATGAAGGGCTTCTTGAAAAACTGCCGGGAAGCATTGCCATAGGACAGGGCCATCGGGGGGAAAAAGGACTTCTTGGTATAGGCAGCTGTACTGCGGGTTTTGATTATTGCGTAAGAGGATGTCCGCCGAAGGAAGACGACATATATCGTCAGCTCAGAGCACTCGCTGAAAAGAACTGAAGCTGCAAACCGGCTTATGCTCAGCAGGGGGGCTTTTTGCAGCAATTGAGTGTATATTTCAAAATTTGCAAAAATATTTTTTGCTTTCAGTCCTTTAAAAGAGTAAAGCTACCTTGAAACAGACTTTTTTTACCATATACTTAACCATATACAGTTAAAACAGGACAATCAGGTAAACGATAATGAACGAGACGGATAATAACAGAGACATAAGAATAAGCGGCAGGAACAGAAAGCTAATTATAATCATAGTCTTGCTCCTGCTTTGTATAGCATCAGCAGTTTTTATCCTGTCGCATTACGGCAAGTCAGATAATAAAAAAGCTGATAAGCCTGCTAATGAGGCTCCTGCTGCTGAACAGGCTGCTGATGAAGGAGCAGATAAACCGGATGAACCGGCAGCTGCTGAACAGACCGCAGACACTGAAGCTGCTTCGCATGTATATTCACACAGAGGATCAGCGGGAGACGATGAGCTTACTTTTGCTGCCTATGACAGGGCCATTGAAGCAGGCTCAAAATTTATTGAAGCTGACGTTGTAGTATCCGGAAACGGAACAGTTTATGTGGCTCATGATGATTATGCTATGGATATGACAGGTACAGGCGGATACTTTTCCGGTATGACCGATGGCCAGATCGATAAACTGAAAACCAGATCCGGAAGCAACGTGATAAAACTGAAGGATCTTTTTGAAAAATACGGAGACTCAGTCACATATATAGTAGATATCAAATACACAGGATCACGCAACATCGATGCCTTTACGATAGCTGTAAGGACAAGCGGTATGGAGGATAATGTTATAGCAGCTTCATCTTTCTTTGATGTTCTGAGGCCGCTTGATGAATCGTTCCCTGACATGCCAAAGCTGTATGTCTGTGCGGATCAGGCAACATTCGACCTTGCATTGGGAAATGATTATGTAGACATCATAAGTGTTCCGAAGAAAAACATGACAGCAGACAATCTCAAGGCTGCACGTGATCATAAAAAGAAATTCAGTGCATGGACTCTGAACTCCGAAGAAGAGATCAGAAGTGCTATCGACCTCGGTGTGGATTCGTATTTCACCGACGATACCGGCCTTGCCATCAAGCTTGAAAAAAAGTACCGTACTGAGTAAATCCGAACAGATACGACCGGTTTCCGGTATTTAATCAGTGACAATAGATGACAGAGGATATACTGCAGATCTTCTGTCATTTTTAATATCAAAAAAGCACTTGACATAGGGAATATATTGTGTAAAATATAGTTGTATCAAATATAAATGCTTAAAGGTAAATATTTATGAATAAAACAGATTATAAAGAATTAATGAAACTGGAAAATCAGATATGCTTTCCTCTTTATGCAGCAGCGAGAAGTGTGACAGGCCTGTATACGCCATGGCTTAAAGAACTGGGACTTACATATACGCAGTACATCACATTTCTGGTATTGTGGGAAAAGGATGGCATAACTGTCGGTGAGATATGCGAAAGGCTGATGCTCGATAACGGGACTGTATCGCCGCTTCTGAAGAAAATGGAAAGTGCAGGGTATATCACCAGATCACGCAGCGCGGAAGACGACAGGGTCGTTGTGATCACACTGACAGATCAGGGCAGAGAGATGCAGGATAAAGCAAAGGACATTCCAGAAAAGGTAGGAGAGTGCATCGACCTGTCACCGGAGAAAGCTGTAAAACTTTATGAACTGTTATATGAACTTCTGGGTAAGGAAAGGAGAACAAAATGAGCAACGTTTATGATTTTGATGTAAAAGACAGATTCGGTAATGTAGTAAGTCTTGCAGACTATAAGGGCAAGGTTCTTCTGATCGTTAACACAGCAACCGGATGCGGTTTCACTCCGCATTATGACCCTCTTGAGGCGATGTATAAGGAGATGAAGGATCAGGGCTTTGAGATCCTGGACTTCCCATGCAATCAGTTTGCAGATCAGGCTCCGGGTTCAGATGATGAGATCCATGAATTCTGCACTCTGAAGTTCGGAACTGAATTTCCGCAGTTCGCTAAGATCGATGTAAACGGTGAAACGGCAGATCCGCTGTTTGCATATCTGGCAACAGAAAAGCCTTTCGAAGGATTCGGAAAGGGTCTTAAGATGGCAGCTCTGACAAAGTTTGCAAATGCAAACAACAAAAAGTTCGGCGATAAAGCCTACATCAAGTGGAATTTCACAAAATTCCTGGTCGACAGAGAGGGCAATGTAATCGCCAGATTCGAGCCTACTGTTGACATGGAAGAGGTTAAAAAGGCCGTTGCTGCAGCCCTTTAAGTCCACGATGCGTGGGTAGTGCCATCAGAGCCTCTGTGATAGATTTGTTTCACAGGGAGGCGAAAGATATGGACAGATATGTTACAGGAGCAGTGATACGAAAGCTCCGTGAAAACAAAAGGATGACGCAGGAAGAGCTGGCAGAGAAGATATTTGTCAGCAGCAAGGCAGTGAGCAAGTGGGAGACAGGACAGGGATTCCCTGATATAAGCCTGCTTGAGCCTCTCGCAAATGCACTTGATATTTCCGTGATAGAACTGCTGTCAGGCGAAGATGTAAAAAACCTGAACAGGTCGTCAAACATGGCCAGATCGAAGTTCTATGTCTGTCCGGTCTGCGGGAATGTGATACAGTCGACCGGAGAGATCGTAGTCAGCTGATTAAGCTGTATCCGGAAGGGCCGGCAGAGGCGCGTTTCAAGATCAACCGGATCAGAAAACTGTATGCATACTGTAACAGACACGGACTGTTTCAGATGAAAATCTGATCGGAATCATACATGCCGGAGCACTTGCTGCTCCGGCATAATTGTTTTATCAATAATGATAAAAAGGTTGAATTTTCTTTTTTTTGGAGTATTATGCTGCAGAGAAAGGAGAAAGACAAATGGCTTGGTATGAAGAGGCTGTTTTTTATCATATATATCCGTTAGGTCTGCTTGGGGCGCCTGAACTGAATGATCACAGTCAGACGGTACACAGACTTCCTGAACTTAAGGAGTGGGTCGATCATATGAAGGCGTGCGGTTTTACTGCGCTGTATTTCGGCCCGTGCTTCTCATCAGGATCCCATGGATACGATACTGAAGACTATCGCCGTCTTGATGAGAGACTTGGAGATAATGAAGACCTTAAGGAGCTGGTGAGATACTGCCATGAGAATGGCATACATGTGATCCTGGACGGCGTGTTCAATCACACGGGAAGGGGGTTCTTTGCCTTCCGCGATCTGAAGGAAAACCGTGAGAACAGCAGGTACAGAAACTGGTACTGCAACGTAAACTTCTGGGGAAATAACGAGTATAACGATGGCTTTTCCTATGAAAACTGGGGTGGCCACAATCTGCTCCCAAAGCTCAACCTGTATGACCCGGAGGTAAGACAGTATCATTTTGACACTGTGCGTTTCTGGGTGTCTGAATTTGATATCGACGGCATTCGCCTTGATGCTGCAGATGTGCTCGAGCATGGATTCATGCGTGAGCTCAGAAGCATCACTGATGGTCTGAAGGATGATTTCTGGCTGATGGGTGAGGTTATTCACGGAGATTACGGTCGCTGGGTAAATGACAATACCTTGCACTCTGTGACAAATTATGCTCTGCACAAAGCTCTTTACAGTGCTCATAACGATCATAACTATTTTGAAATAGCGCATACTGTTAAGCGCCAGAGAGATATGGGACTCGGAGACAACGTGCATCTGTATGATTTCGTAGACAATCATGATGTCGAACGCATTATGACAAAGCTGCGTGACAAGAGGCATTTCCTGCCTGTTCATGTGCTTTTATACACTCTTCCGGGTATTCCGTCCGTTTACTACGGCTCGGAGTTCGGTATTGAAGGAAGAAAAGAAAGAGGGTCAGACGCATCGCTTCGCCCGGCGCTTTCACTGAGGGAGCTTTCATCACAGGATAATAACCCTTTACATATCATCAGTGCGCTTGGTAACATATACAATAAGGAGTCCGCTCTGTGGTACGGAGAATACCGTGAGGCAGATCTGACTACTACAAAATACGCGTTCATGCGTGGTGATATACTTGTAACAGTCACTAACAGTGACAGAGAAGAAAGCTTCGATCTGGGGCTTGACGGGTCATATACCGGTGCACTTCACGGAAGAGAGATCTCTTCTGATCATGGCAGACTTAGGTTCAGCCTGGAAGGCAACAGCGCTGAAATATGGATCCCGAATTATGAGAGGAATCACTACGAACCGCTGAAGCACAGTCCGGAAAAGATGATGGACAGAAATGAGCCTGAAGAAAGCACTGATGAAATGCCTCAGAGGGCTGAAGCAGGAAAGAGCTATGAGGAGATGAGCATAGAAGAACTTCAGGCTGAGATACTTGCTAAACTTTCTGCCAACGGGCCTCTGACTGACCGGATGAAAAGAGAAGTCAGAGAAAACGTTTACAGAGATTCTTTACTGAACTGGGTGAAGAGCTTCCGTTAACGGGGAGATACAGGAGAATAAAAATGGCAAACGAAGAAACAATGAATACTGAAAATATGGCAGCAGAGACAGCACTTCCACAGCCGAGAAGAAGTATCGTCTTCATCGGTTCCGAGTGCTATCCGTTCGTAAAGACCGGAGGACTCGGCGATGTAATGTATGCTCTGCCTAAGGCACTGGCTGCGCTCAATTGTGACGTCAAGGTCATCATTCCGCGCTATCACTGCATCCCTTGGGAATATCAGGAGAAGATGGTATACCGCGGCTCATTTGACATGGATCTGTGTGCAGACGGAAAATCATATTACGTAGGCATCATGGAATATGTGCATGACGGCGTTGTATATGACTTCATCGATAACGATGAGTTCTTCAGCAGCGGCAACCCTTACCTCAACCTTGTTGATGACATTCCGAAGTACTGCTACTTCTGCAAAGCAGCTCTTGCTGCACTGAATTACATGGACTGGATCCCGGATATCATCCACTGCCATGACTGGCAGGCAAGCCTTGTACCGGTTATGCTGCGCACTCAGTTTGCGGAAACAGCCATCAGAGATGCAAAGACAGTTCTGACTATTCATAATCTGCGCTTCCAGGGCGTGTACAATATTTCTACTATCCGCTACTGGACAAATCTTCCTGATGAAGTCTTCAACATCGATGTGTTCAAGACAGGTTATGAAGACGCAAATATGTTAAAAGCGGGACTTGCTTATGCAGATGCTATTACTACAGTCAGCGAAACTTACGCAGGAGAGATCCAGACGCCGTTCTTTGGTGATGGTCTGGATGCACATATACGCCATCATTCCGGAAAGCTCCGCGGCATTGTTAACGGCATAGATGTTGTACAGTGGGATCCTAAGGCAGACACAAGAATCGCCGAGCCTTACGATATCACGGAAGTTCTGGAGAAAAAGAGACAGAACAAGCGCGCTCTGCAGGAGGAACTCGGACTTGAGGTCGATGACAGCAAGTTTGTTATAGGTCTTATCTCGCGCCTGACGAATCAGAAAGGACTCGATCTGGTCAATGAGATCCTTCCTGGGCTCATCGACGGCAATACACAGATAGCAGTGCTCGGTACGGGCGATGCCCTCTATGAGGAATCGTTCCGCAACTTTGAGAACTGGTTCAAGGGCAGCGTATGCTCATGCATTATGTACGATGAAGGAAGAGCGCACAGAATCTATGCGGGAGCAGATGCTCTGCTGGTACCATCGCTGTTTGAGCCATGCGGACTTACACAGCTGATAGCAATGCGTTACGGTACAGTTCCTGTTGTGCGCGAGACGGGCGGACTGAAAGATACAGTAGAGCCTTACAACCTGTTCACACAGCAGGGTAATGGCTTCACCTTTGACAGATATGAAGCCGGATTGCTCTATGATGCCATCAACCGCGCCAAGACACTGTACTTCACTGATCGCTGGCACTGGGATGAGATGGTGCAGAGAAACATGGCGAAAGATGTTTCATGGGAGGCGTCAGCATGGAGATACAGAGATCTGTATCTTGAACTGAGACCGTAAAGATATCCCGGAAAATTCAGAACAATCAATAAAGAGACTCATTTGTTGAGTCTCTTTTATTGTTTAATGACGGATAAAATGACGAACTCTATTTACAATATAAGGCAGTAATTGTTAAAATTAAAGAGCTATATTAATTACTGAATGGAGGAATGAAGTGCGGCATAAGATGAAAAAGAAAGCCAAATATCTTATCATCTGTCTTCTGATTTCTTCCGTTTTTGCGTGTTTTCCGGCATGCGGCAGCAGTGAAGCGGCAGGCGGAGCGGCTGCAGAGACCGGGGCTCAGGCCGATGAAACTGTCGAAAGATACGAGGTGCCTAAATTCAGAGGTGCACAGTTCCACGAAGATGAAGCTTATGGCAATGACGAAGTTCTGGTAGACACCTCAAGGAGCAGCAAAGGCTTTTTCGGCATACACTGTGTGTCGGATAAAAAAATCAAAGTCCAGGTATTCAAGGATGATGAGGTTTACACCTACGATGTTGTAACCGGGAAAGACCAGATCTATCCGTTCCAGCTTGGAGACGGCTCATATACGATCAAGGTCATGAAGAACATAGTCGATACCAAGTACAGCGAACTTTACGCTACATCGGTATATGTGGAACTGGAGGATGAATTCGATCCTTTCCTCAGACCGAGTCAGTACGCAGATTATACTGATGAGTCCTCCTGCGTGCTCAAGGCGGATGAACTCGCTGCGCAGGCGACAGACGCTAACGATTTCATCACAAACGTCTTCAACTTCGTTTGCAAAAGTGTCAAATACGATAAGAAGAAGGCAGAGACTGTACAGTCAGGTTATATCCCGGATCCCGATGAGACCATGGAGACAGGCAAGGGTATTTGTATTGACTATGCATCGCTTGCAGCGGCAATGCTGAGGAGCCATGGCATACCGACAAAAATTATATTCGGATATGTAGGTGAAAGCGGTGATCTCTATCATGCGTGGAACATGTACTACACAGAGGAGACGGGATGGGTTGCCGTTGAATTCGAGGTTCACGAAGGTGAATGGAACCGCCTCGACCTCACTTTTTCTGCCAATGGATCTGACAGTCAGTTCATTGGCGACGGTTCCAATTACATGGACGTATTCCAGTATTGAAAATGCATATATAAGTGAAAGGAGCTTAGACTAATGAGTTCTGAGAAAAAAGCGGATTCCAGGATGCTGAACTATACCGAGCTCACATCGTTCTTCGAAAACATGGGAATGATGGTCAAATCCGGCATTTCGGTAAGTGAAGCAATGTCGCTTCTCAAAGAGGAGACTCCGTCATCAGAGCAGGCAATGAAAAACGCCTTTGATACAATGGCAGATGATCTTTATATGGGCAAGCCTTTCGGTGATGCCATGAGGGATACCGGAGCTTTTCCTGACTATTCCGTAGACATGATCAGCACCTCAGAATACACCGGAAAGCTCGAGAGTACGCTGTTCCATCTTGCGGACTATTACCGGACTGAAAACAGCATGAAGACAACACTGGTATCAGCTGTGAGATATCCGGTTATCCTTCTGCTTATGGTAATAGCGGTACTTGTAGTTATGCTGGCCCTTGTATTCCCGGCGTTTTATGGCGTGTATGAGAATCTTGCCGGAAGTCTGTCAGCCTCTTCCTACGGGTATATCAATGTGTCGTTCACTCTGACGAAAGTGATGCTGGGTATTATGATCGTGCTTCTTGCAGCAATGGTTGCCGGGATCGCGATGTGGAGGGGCGGCAAGAAGGATACAGTCAGGAACTTCCTGTCAAAATTCTCTGCATTCAGAGATCTTTTCAGCAGCATGGATCTTTACAGATTCACGTCCTGTTTTGATATGTTCCTCTCAAGCGGAGAGCACCAGGATGAGGCTTTGGTAAAGAGCATGCCTGTAGTGCAGACCGAAGCGCTCAGGTCATTGCTGCAGCGCTGCAAAGAGAAGATGGATGGCGGTATGAGCTTCTCGCAGACCGCTTACGAAGAACATCTCTACGATCAGACAAACAACAGAATGCTGATACCTGCTGAGCGGAGCGGTATGCTCGATGCTATCATGCAGAAGATACTATCAAATCTCAAGGTAAGCATCGAAAAGAGCATAGGCCGTATTGCCAATACTGTCGAACCTCTTCTCACAGGTGTTCTGATGATATTCATCGGAATCATGCTCATCAGCCTTATGGTGCCGCTGATCGGTATCATGAACTCCATCGGATAAACGTTTCATTAGAGTAGCTCCGGCATGGAAAGAAGTAACCACTACAGAAGATTGATAGTGACGGTCGTCATTACTGCGGTCATACTGATCGCAGCCGTCTTCGTATGGGCCGGAAAGGCTGCAGAAGACAGCTTTGAGGAGCAGGCAGAGGCTATCAAAGATACCGTATCAAGGCGTGCGCTTCAGTGTTACGTTATCGAAGGCGCATATCCTGAAAGCCTCGACTATCTGGTGGATAATTACGGACTGGCAGTAAACATGGAGGATTATAAGATCGTATATATTCCTTATGCAGAGAATCTTCCTCCTGAAGTCAAAGTGATATACAAAAAGGACAAGTAAAATGCTTGAAAGCAAAAGAGGCATAGGAGACATAATATCGACTATTACGGTGACAGTCCTGTTCGTGGTCATCCTAAGTCTTGTAGTGTTTGCTGCAAGAGGATATCAGCATGCTTCGGAAGTACAGAACATGAACAGCAACACCAGGGCTGTCGGCTCTTATGTGGTCAATTGTGTCAAAGACAGCAATACCAGTGAAGTTGCGGTCGAAAACATATCCGGAACGGAATGCCTGGTAATCAGGAGCAGCGACGGGTATGAGCACCGGATATTCATGATAGAAGGCAAACTCATGGAAGAGTATGTTGAAGCAGGGATCCCGCTTGATCCCGAAACTGCTCTCGAGATAGGCACTACAAATACATTTGTTCCTGAACTCGGAGATGACGGGCTTTTGTCAGTAGCAACAGATGAAGGTGTTTCTGTAGTCAATACAAAGAGATAAGAGATGAACAATAAGAAAAGCATTGCGTTTACAGTGGAGCTCCTGGGGCTCTTCATACTGCTGATACTGGTGATCGTTATGATCACTCAGGTATTTGTGATGAGCAGGGCCAGGACCATTGAAGCCAGACACCTGACTCAGGCTGTTATGATGGCCCAGAGCACAGCTGAGGCGGCATCATCGGAGCACGATCTGTCTCTCCTTGCAGAAAAAATCAAAGCCATGGACAATGTGCAGTCAGCCGAGGCAAATGTTTCCGGCGGCTCGGTCGACATCGTGTTCGATACGGACGGCAATCCGGCAGGCAAAGACTTCTGTGCAGTCCTTCACAGGACCGAAGAGGAGAGAGCTTCCGGAGTATATACAAAAGATAACATCGAAGTGTACTACTGCGTTCCGGGACAGCTTGAGGGAAAGATATACGATCTCAGTACCGGAAGCCACTTTACTGCAGAGGAGGTGGGATCATGACTCATAAGACCAGACTCGGTCCGATCGCCATCTTTCTGGTGATAGTCACAATGGTTATCACAACGCTGGCAGTACTCACTGTAGCCACATCGAATGCAGATGTGACCATGGCAAAGAGATTTGCAGATATAACACAGATCAGATACGGGCTCGAAGCTCAGGGCGAAGAGTTCCTGAGCTATGTGGAATCAGCCGATGTTTCAGACCCGGCTGATCATATGAACGGTGTAACACAGACCGGAAACGGATACGAATTCACTGCTGAAGATGGCGGTTACAGACTTGAAGTCGCTGTGACACGTCAGGATGGATCCGGAAGATATGAAGTTACAAAATGGAAGCTTACAAAAATCTGGAACGCATCCGATCCGATGAACAGCATCTGGCCGGGCAACTGACAGCTTAGGCATACATCAGAGAAAGAAGGAAACAATAATGAATCTCAATGAAATACTGACGGTTGCGATACAGAAGGGTGCATCAGACATTTTTATCATCGCCGGTATCCCTGTGACTTATAAGATTAAAGGAACTCAGGACAGACATGGCGGCAGCATCATGAAGCCTGATGATATCAATGCGGTTATCGATGAGATATATGTGACAGGCCGACGCGCTAAGACAAATCTGGACATGAACAATGACGACGATTTTTCTTTTTCGATAAGAGATCTCGGAAGATTCAGAGTGAATGTGTTCAGACAGAGAGGCTCGCTTGCTGCTGTAATAAGAGTCATCAAATTCGGGGTACCTGATCCGGCGCTTCTCGGGATCCCTGAGAGCGTCCTTTCACTTGCCGATAATAAGACCGGTCTTGTACTGGTCACAGGTGCAGCAGGCTCCGGCAAATCGACTACTCTTGCATGCATGATCGACAGGATCAACAGGAGCCGTGAGGCTCATATTATTACGATGGAGGATCCTCTTGAATATCTGCACTCGCACAACAAGAGCATCGTCAGCCAGCGGGAGATCTTTATCGATACTCCGGGTTATCTTGAATCTCTGAGATCCGCTCTCAGAGAGAGTCCGGATGTTATTCTTCTCGGAGAGATGAGAGATTTTGATACGATATCCTCTGCTATTACTGCAGCTGAAACAGGGGTGCTGCTTTTCAGCACGCTCCACACCTCAAGCGCGGCAAACACGATCAACAGAATCGTGGATGTTTTCCCTGCAAATCAGCAGGTACAGGTAAGAGGCCAGCTGGCTCAGCTGATCAAGGGTGTTGTATGCCAGCAGCTTATTACTTCTGTTGACGGGCACCTGATTCCGGTATTCGAGGTAATGAAGTCAACTCCGGCCATACACAACATGATAAGAGAAGGCAAGCTCCACCAGCTCGAGTCGGCTATGCAGGCGGCATCTGCTGACGGAATGATCACTATGGATGCAAGTCTTCTTGATCTGTACAATAAAGGCCGGATCAGCAAGAATACACTTCTTTCTTCATGCAATAACAATGAGTTCATGGTGAAGAAAGTCGGAGCATAGGAGGACGTGAGACCATGAGCGGCAATGAAGACAATACTATCATTGTAAAAACATTCGGAGGCTTCTCGATCAGATACAAAGATTCCGAATTATCATTCGGCAATCAGAGTGAATCACAGATGGTTCAGCTTCTGCAGCTACTGCTTCATTTCAGGAAACAGGGACTGTCGAGAGATCTTGCTAAAGCAGCTTTGTTCGGGGACCGAGACGTTGATGATGTTTCACATTCAATAAGAAACATAATATATAATCTGCGCAAAAGACTCAGAGCGCTTGGGCTTCCGGACAGCCAGTATGTTGTCAAGAAAAAGGGTATCTATTTCTGGTGTGATGATATAGAAGTCATAGAAGACGCTACTGAATTCGAGACAGCTTTCAACAATGCGATGAGCTGCGAAGAGAATGAACAGAAAATCGATATGCTGACTGATGCGTGCTATATGTACGCCGGGAGATTCCTTGCGGGTAACGAATCCAGTGTATGGAGCGCTCAGGAAGCAGAAAGATACCGCGAAATCTTTTCAGACTGTGTTATTGAGCTTACTGATTTGCTCAGAGATGCGAATAAGTACAAACAGCTCCTTGATGTAAGCGTTTACGCCAGCAAGGTGGATCCTTTCTCTGAATGGGAGATATTGACGCTGGAAGCTCTCGGAAGGCTGGGCAAATTCGACAAAACGGAAAGCTTTTACCGTAAAACAGTCGATGCATATGTGAATGAATATGGCGGCCGTGCCAACAGTTATGTCAGAGAGTTCATAAACCGTATCGGTCTCAAGCTTGTTGTAGGTCATGAATCCCTTGAGGAAATACAGCAGAAGATAGGTAATCCGGAGGACTATGACCGTAAAGGATACTACTGTTCGCTTCCTGTGTTCCAGGAGATATACAGGATGACAGAGAGAATGATGGAGAGATCCGGGGAGAAAATCTATCTGATGCTCTGCACGATACTTGACAGCAAAGGTAATCCGATGCGTGGAGGGAGCCGCCTTGAAGAGCTTTCCGAAAGACTAAGAAATACGATAATTGAAAGCGTAAGACATACAGATACTGTTACAAGATACGGGAAAGGCCAGTATCTTGTGCTTCTTATAAACACTACAGAGGAGGATTGTTCAGTAGTGTCGCAGCGAATCAGCTCACACTTCATACGCGAAGGGCAGCGGACAAGCCTCAGTTATTCGGTCAGCAACATTATTGTAGCAAACCGCTGATCAGAACCTGATAAAGACAAGGAGAATCAAAATGCTTACTATTGAAAATCTTAAAGCGCTCGGTGCAAATACCGATGAAGGCCTTGCCAGATGCCTCGGCAAGGAGGACTTTTATCTCAGAATGGTCAGTATGGCTCTTGCCGATGATGGATTCGAGAAGCTGCAGGCTGCTGTTCAGAATGGAGACCTTAACGAAGGTTTTGAAAGGGCACATGCTCTGAAGGGCGTTCTTTCAAATGTATCGCTCACCACTCTCTCTGAACCTGTTTCAGAGATCACAGAAGAACTCAGAGCACGCAACAATATTGACTATTCCGCTCTGCTGAGCAGAATCGACGAAGAACTCAAAAAATACAGAGCCCTTCTCTGATACAGAGAAGGGTTCGGGCAAAGCCTGATATCGGGGTATTGAGCCATGACGTATTCAATTATCGGCATACTGGCAGCTATCATTCTGTTAATTATCAACAGGGATGTGCTGTGGAAAGCAGACAGGGCAGCTCTTACATCTACACAGAAGAGCTACCGCAGCTTTTTGTTTGGCGTTATGGCTTATTATATTACAGATATGCTGTGGGGCATACTGGAGTCACATAACCTGACTTCGGTTCTGTATGCTGACACTGTCGTACATTTTATCGCCATGGCTGCTGCAGTAATGCTGTGGACAAGGTATGTTGTCATTTACCTTGAAGAGAAGAACCGCTTCGGAAGCCTGCTGTATTATGTAGGAGGCATGTTCCTGGTATTTGAAGTAATTGTTGTCATTATCAATTTCTTTTATCCGGTATTGTTCTGGTTTGATGAGAGCGGAGCATATCATGCCGGTACTCTTCGTTATGTGACACTGGCAATACAAATCATCCTGTTCCTTATGACTTCAGTTTACACCATGTTTGTAACCAGCAGGGCTGAAGGCAAGGCAAAGCACAGGCATATGACGATAGGGCTGTTTGGTATCGCGATGACCCTGCTCATAGGCGTTCAGGTGTTCTATCCGCTGCTGCCGTTCTATGCCGTAGGTTATATGCTCGGAACATGCGTGCTGCACAGCTTTGTAGTTGAAGATGAGAAAGAAGAATACCGCAGAGAGCTGGAGAAGTCCATAGAACGTGAACGTCTCCAGAAGGAAGAGCTTTCAGAGAGCAGGCAGGCTCTTTCGGAAGCCCTTGCAGCTGCAGAGAACGCCAATAAAGCAAAGACAGCATTCCTTTCAAACATGAGCCACGAGATCAGAACTCCTATGAATGCTATCATTGGTCTCAATAACATAGCCATGAATGAGTCAGGAGTGAACAGTGCTGTAATGGAATATCTTGAAAAGATAGGCTCATCCGCGCAGCATCTTCTGGGCATCATCAACGACATCCTCGATATGAGCCGCATAGAATCCGGGCGGATGACTATCATGAAGGAGGAGTTTTCTTTTTCACGCTGTCTGGAGCAGGTCAATACCATTATCAGCGGTCAGTGCAAAGACAAGAACCTTTCATATGACTGTACGATAAAAGGGAATGTCGATGACTATTACATAGGTGATGCCATGAAACTCAAGCAGGTGCTGATCAATATACTTGGCAATGCGGTCAAGTTCACACCTGAGGGCGGAAAAGTCAACTTCACCATAGAGGAAGGCACAAAGTATGACAATAAAGCAGTCCTGAAGTTCACCATAAGCGATAATGGTATCGGGATGAGCGAGGAGTACCTGCCGCATTTGTTTGATGCCTTCAGTCAGGAGGATTCTTCTGCTACCAGCCTGTATGGCAGCACCGGTCTCGGAATGCCTATCACAAAAAGCATTGTGGAACTGATGAACGGGACCATAGAGGTCGAGAGTGAAAAAGGAAAAGGGACAACATTTACGGTAACAGTTACTCTCGGCCAGTCTGACAGAGTCGGTGTTGAGACAGAAGATGGTGACTTCAATCCCGGAGAGCTGAGCGTGCTTGCCATCGATGATGACAGAGTTGCACTTGAACACGCAGAAATAGTGCTCGGACAGATCGGAATCAACTGCGACACTGCGGAGTCAGGATGGGAAGGCATTGATAAAGTCCGGATCAGACACGGACGCAGAGAGGACTACGATCTGATACTTATTGACTGGCGTATGCCTGAAATGGATGGAGTCGAGACTACCAGAAGGATACGCTCAATAGTAGGAGATGAGACACCGATCATCATACTCACATCGTTCAACTGGGACGATATAGCGGATGAAGCGCGTGCAGCAGGAGTGGATACTTTTGTACCAAAGCCGCTGTTTGCCGGGAATGTTATAGACGAATTCCGCGATGCATTCCGCAGAAAGAACTCTGAACTGGAAAGCAAAACGGCTGATCTCGCGGGCAAACGCGTAATGCTGGCCGAAGATGTTTCCATTAATGCAGAAATCATTATGATGGTGCTTTCCATGAGAGAGATAGATGTCGATCTTGCGGAAAATGGCAGGATCGCTGTAGAAAAATACCTGGAACATGATCCATGGTATTATGATGCAATATTAATGGATATGCGCATGCCTGAAATGGATGGCCTTGAAGCTACAAAAGCCATCCGCTCCTCGGACAGGGAAGATGCGAAGGAGATACCTGTAATTGCGCTTACTGCAAATGCTTTTGATGAAGATGTGGAGCGCAGTATGCAGGCCGGTCTCAATGCACATCTGAGCAAACCGGTAGATCCTGAATTGCTGTTTGAGACACTGGAAACACTGATCAAGTAACATAAAGGAGAGATAAGATGCTTAAAGGCCATGAAGTATTTCATACTGTCAACGGAAAGAGACAGATCCTGATAGCAGACGATGAGATGATCAACCGTGAGATTCTGGGGGAGATGCTCAGAGATGACTATGAGGTTCTGTTTGCTGAGGACGGTATAAAGACACTGGAGATGATAGAGCAATACCGTGAGACGCTTTCACTGGTCCTGCTCGATATTCTGATGCCGGGAATGTCCGGCCTTGATGTGCTGAAAGCGATAAAGGAAGATAATCGTCTGTCTCATATTCCTGTTATAGTGATGACTGCTGAAAAGGAAACTGAAGTGGACAGCCTGAGACTCGGTGCAGCGGACTTTATACCGAAGCCATACCCTGCTGTAGACGTGGTCCACGCCAGAGTACTGCGTACGATCGAGTTATCCGAAGACAGGGAAATTATCCAGTCGACAGAGAAAGACCTGCTGACCGGCCTGTATAATAAAGAATTTTTCTACCGCTATGCGGAGCAGTATGATCACTATCATAAAGATAAGGAAATGGACGCTGTCATTATAGATGTCAATCATTTCCGCATGGTCAATGAGCGGTATGGGAAAAGCTACGGAGATGAAGTGCTTCGTCTGATCGGCGAACAGCTGCTCGAAACAGTCAGCGTAAGGGGCGGCCTGGCATGCAGACAGGAGGCTGATACATTCCTTCTTTACCTCCCGCACGGTGGAAGTCTCGAAGATATACTTGACGGAGCCTCAAAACGCCTTGCAGAGCAGAGCCTGTCGGATAACAGAATAAGACTGCGCATGGGAGTCTATGAATGCGCTGACAGATCCATAGATATAGAAAGAAGGTTTGACCGCGCTAAAATGGCAGCGGATTCCGCAAAAGGATCATTTACCAAAACGATCGGTATTTACGATGACATGCTTCATGAAAAGCAGCTGTATGCTGAGCAGCTGATAGAAGCTTTCCCGGCTGCAATCAGAGAGAAGCAGTTCCAGGTTTATTATCAGCCTAAGTTTGATGTGAGACCTGATACTCCGGTGCTTACAAGCGCAGAGGCTCTTGTAAGGTGGATCCATCCTGAGCTCGGTATGATAAGCCCTGGTGATTTCATACCTCTTTTTGAGGAAAACGGTCTGATACAGCAGCTTGACTATTATGTCTGGGAAGAGTCTGCAAGACAGATACGCGATTGGAAAGACAGGCTCAAGTACTCTGTTCCTGTTTCAGTCAATGTATCAAGGATAGACATGTATGACCCTAATATCGTTGAGACGCTGGAGGAACTTACAGAAAGACATGGACTCAGCGGACGTGACATGCTGCTTGAAGTCACTGAGTCCGCATATACGCAGGATTCAGCACAGATAATAGAGACTGCACAGCGACTGAGAGAGAAGGGATTCCAGATCGAGATGGATGATTTCGGTACGGGTTACTCCTCGCTTAACATGATATCTACGCTTCCTATCGATGCTCTGAAACTGGATATGCAGTTCATACGGAATGCTTTCAAGGAAGATGGAAATACTCATATGCTGGAGGTAATCATAGGCATATCTGATTTCCTGTCAGTACCTGTCATTGCAGAAGGCGTAGAGACGGAAGAACAGCTCCAAGCGTTAAAAAACATCGGCTGTGATATCGTTCAGGGATATTTCTTCTCCAAGCCGGTTCCTTCTGAGAAGTTTGAACCGTTTATTCTTCAGAAAAAAGAAGCCGATGCTGCCTATAAAAAGGCTGCGAGCGTACAGAAAAATGCCAGGCCGGAAAGCGACGAGAGCCGCAGGGTCAAGCTTGATCTGATGCGCAGAAACGAATCAGCCCAGGGTGACAGTGATATAAAAGAGACCTATATAGATGATGATTCACACAGCGCGATACAGCTCAAAACAGCTACGGTATTCTTTACAATACTGGCGTTCCTTGCTGCAGCAGCACTTCTGTTTGCTGATATATCTGTTACAAAGGGCTATCAGTATATGGAGGCTGCCAGTGACCGGTATATAGCTGCTCAGATCGCGGCATCAGACATGGAGGCCGGCTCGGATTATCTTACAGACCGTGTCCGCTGCTTTGTTGTAACAGGAGAGATGGAATACCTGGAAGACTTCATAGAGGAAGTTGAAGTGACAAGGAGAAGAGACAAAGCTGTGGAAAGTCTCGGAGAACTCCTCGGTGAAGATGAAAGTGGAGCTCTGGACAACCTTAACGCTGCTCTGGCTTCATCAAATGAGCTTGTAGTTTATGAAAATAAGGCGATGAGGCTGATCCTGGAAGCCGGAAAGTATGATATGAGCACAGTGCCTGCAAACATCGCAAACGTACAGCTCACCCCTGAGGAACGACGTCTTACTCCTGAGCAGATGAAAGATCTGGCTGAGACACTCGTATTCGATAATAATTACATGCACTATAAGGACAGGATAAGAGAAAACGTAGGGCTTTGTACGAAGTCTCTCATACGGTCATCGAGCCAGGAGCTTGAAAAAGCTTCCACAAAACTTTCACTTCTTGTCAAACTCCAGACATGGATCACGGTGCTTTTCCTGCTGATCGTTCTGGCTATCGTTATGATCATTACCAGGATGATACGCAGGCCGCTTACTAACATGGTAAAGCTTATGCAGAACCAGGAGATAATCCCTCCGACCGGTGTTGAGGAGCTGAGATTCGTCACAAGAACGTATAATCAGATACTTCAGGAAAACCGTGCTGCACGTGAAAAGCTGAGCCACGAGGCCTCTCACGATGCTCTTACCGGACTGTTCAACCGCGGTGCATATGACCTTATTATGGAAAGCGTTGACACTAAGCATATGGCACTTATCCTGATTGACGTTGATTACTTCAAAACTGTGAATGATACATATGGACATGCTGTCGGCGACCGTGTCCTTAAACGTGTGGCGGAACTTCTCAAGACGAGTTTCAGATCCGTCGACGTGCTGTGCCGTATAGGAGGAGATGAGTTTGCTGTAATCATGACCAGAGCGAACAGCTCTATGAGTCAGCTCGTATTAAACAAGATGAACCGTGTTAACGAGATATTGCAGCATCCTAAAGATGATCTGCCTCCGGTATCGCTGAGTGTCGGTATAGCTTTCTCGGATCGTGAGGATCCGCAGGGAGACATATTCAGTGATGCAGACAGCACACTGTATAAGGTCAAGGAAGCCGGACGCAAGGGATGCGCCGTATTCGGCTATGAAAAAACTTTGACAGATGGAAATGCATGATAGAGATATAACGAAACCACTGGACAGGTATCTTTCGCCGATCGATGTGTGGGCGATGGCCTTCGGCTGCATGGTCGGCTGGGGCGTATTTGCCATGCCCGGAACGACGTTCCTGCCTGTCGCGGGACCGGCCGGAACGCTGATCGCCATGCTCATAGGAATGGTAATAATGCTGATCGTAGCAAGGAACATCTCATACCTCATGGGAAGGACTTCGATCACAGGCGGTATCTACACATACACCAAGGAAGCATTCGGAAGGGATCACGCGTTCATAAGCTCGTGGTTTCTCTGCCTGTCATATCTGACGATAGTATTCCTGAACGGCACTGCGCTGTTCATCATAGTGAGGACTCTGATGGGCGAAGAGGCTCAGAAGGGCATCAGCTATGTCGTCGCGGGAAACACCATATATCTGAAAGAGACTTTCCTGTCTGTAGCGGTGCTGGCGGGAGTAGGCCTGATGTTCATCGCGGCAAAGGCAGTTCTTCAGAGGATGTTTACTGTGTTTTCTCTCATCCTTGTAACGGGTATAGCGATAATCTCGGTATTCTGCCTGCCGCATGCATTCTCCAGCGGATTCATCTGGACATTTGGCACCGCCGGGATCAGCAGAGCTAACGCGATATTCAGCATAGCCATTCTGGCTCCGTGGGCATTCGTCGGATTTGAGATCACATCTTTCGAAACGGCTCACTTCAATTTCCCTGTCAGAAAGTCGGGAAAGATAATCGTCACGTCCATAATAATAGCGACGATGGCGTATATAGCCATGACGCTCATAAGTGTTGCTTCCGTACCTGACGGATTCTCATCCTGGATGGATTACGTCGCCGGGCTGGACGGGATTAAAGGCATAGATTCAGTCCCTACGTTCCACGTGGCCAGATCCGTCATGGGAAAGGCAGGTCTCATCCTGATGACAGTCACCGCCGTCTCAGCAATAATGACAGGCATTATCGGAGGCTACCGGGCTACAACACGCGTGCTCTCAACTATGGCCGAGGACCGCATCCTTTCAGAAAAGTTCTCAAGCACGACATACAGCATACTTTTCATAATGGCAATAGCTATAGTGCTGTCGCTTTTCGGCCGCAACACCCTCATATGGTTTGTAGACCTGACATCATTCGGTGCCATTGTAGGTTTCGGATATACTTCAGCAGCTGCGTATAAGATAGCCCGGATGGAGGGCAATAACAGGGTGATGATCACCGGCATGACCGGTGCCGCCATCTCTGTGATATTCGCTATAGTACAGATGGTGCCGAGGATCCTGGCGATGGAGGCCATGGGCAGCGAGGCGTTCCTGCTTCTGTCACTCTGGTGCCTGCTGGGATTCGTGTTCTACTGGCGTACGGTAGAGAGGAGCTCACTTACCGAGTACAGCGGACTGTCCGCGTCAGGCATAATATTGTTCGCTCTGCTTCTGTATTCAGCGCTGATGTGGCTCGCCAAGCGGGTACTGGCAGCTCCTGATGCGGATCAGATGAGACAGGTGCTCACAGGAGGAGGAGTCATAATGCTTCTCCTGGTATTCGCAGGCCTGGCAATCATGCTTTACGTGCAGAACCTCGTAAGGGAAAAACACGCCGCGGCCGAGCGCGAAAAGATACATGCGGTTGAAAGCAGCCTTGCCAAGAGCCAGTTCCTGTTCAACATGTCGCACGACATCCGCACCCCGATGAACGCCATAATCGGCTACACAAATCTTGCCAGAAACGGCGAGGCATCGGATGAAGTCAAAGAATATCTCGATAAGATAGAAAACTCCAGTCAGCATCTTCTGGCGCTCATCAACGACATTCTCGAGATGAGCCGCATTGAGAACGGAAAGATGGAGCTGGAATACGTTCCTGTAGATCTCTACGCAGTATTTGACGGCATAAGCGAGCTGTTCTCTGAGCAGATGAAGGACAAGAACCTGAACTTCAGCGTGCACACGAATCAGATTGAGGATCGCTATGTATGGTGCGATCGCAAGAACGTCAACAGGGTACTCCTTAACCTTCTGAGCAACGCGTGCAAATTCACGCCGGAAGGCGGTTCAGTCAGTGCCTCGATCTGGCAGTCCGGAACGACCGACAATGGCTACGGCACATATGAAATAAGGGTGCAGGACAGCGGCATAGGCATGTCGAAAGAATTTGCCGAAAGGATGTTCAATGCCTTCGAACGCGAGCGCACATCTACTGTCAGCGGAATAGAAGGAACAGGACTCGGGCTTTCCATCACAAAGAGTCTTGTAGACCTGATGGGTGGAACCATAGAGGTCATGACTGCTCCGGGCAGCGGGACCGAGATTGTGATAAGGCTGAAGTTCAAGCTTGCCGAAGCGGGTGATGTGCCGGATTCGGAAAAACTCCGTGACGGCTCAGCATCGGGTGAAGCGGCTTCTGAGCCGGAAATCGACTTCAGTACAAAGAGGATCCTTCTTGTAGAAGACAATCTGGTAAATATGGAGATTGCCAACATGATACTCATGCAGGCGGGATTTAATGTGGAAACAGCTGAAAACGGTAAGATCGCAGTGGAAATGGTTGAGACTTCAGAGCCGGGATACTACGATGCTGTCCTGATGGACATACAGATGCCTGTCATGGACGGCTATGAGGCTACGAGGGCGATACGGAACCTTGATAACAAAGCACTTGCCGGGATACCTATTGTAGCAATGACTGCGAATGCTTTTAAAGAGGACGTAGATGCTGCTGCGGAAGCCGGCATGCAGGGTCATGTGGCCAAACCGGTTGATGTAGGCGTGCTGATGAGGACTCTTACATCTGTACTTCGATAGCATAAATATTACGGAGTTTCCGTATTCAGAGAATATTGTCTGCAACTCTTCCGGATCAGAACAGGAGGTGCTTATGACGAGTGTGACTGTTGTTATCCTGTCAACTGCATTGCTTCTGGCAATGGTTCTTAACCTTGCTCTGAAACCATCTTTTTCTGCCAGGCTCACAACCATATGCATGATCATAGCCTTTGCCGGAGGTGTACTTATATATGGCGTTGGATTTGCTGAAAGCACCGGTGACATCGGGCTCAGCATGATCCGCACGCCTTTTTGTGTGATAAAAATGTTCGTCGGCATAAATGATTACGGATCAATAGAAGGCACTTCACCTGTCGGGACACCGTTCAGGATCGTATTATTCTGGATCATACATCTTCTGGCGTTTTATTCTATGGCCAGTGCTGCGATGTTCACGCTCGGTGAGGAAGCTTTGAGATACCTGCGCATGATCCTTTCTGCAAAAGGTGATCTGACTTTGATCTACGGAATCAACGACCGCAGCATAAGCCTGGGCAAGGAATGCCGTGAACGGGGTGCCGGTTCTGTGATTTTCGTTTCTGAAAATGTCGATCCTTCCACTGTGACAGATCTCAACAACATGGGGATGTCCGTTATAAGCGGTCCCGCAGCTGTATCGTCCGACAAGTCCGTGATGAGAAGGCTCAGGGTCAGCCGGCGCAATATAAAAGTGTTCGCAATGGATGAAGAGGACAAAGATCTGTTTTATGCTCTTGGCTTGAAAAATGCCCTTAAAGAAGCAGGCGTCTCTCCTGAAAAAACAGCCATTACTCTTCCGGGAGCTGAAGATATCATAACTTCGATGCTGCAGGTATCTGCGGATCAGTACGGATACGGTTACGTCAACGTTTATGACAGTGCCATGCTTTCAGCAAGGGCTTTGATAAAGACCTGCCCGCCTTGGGAACTTGTGAGATTCGGCAGTGACGGCCGTGCTCAGGAAGATTTTGACTGCGCCATAGTGGGCTTCGGCAGACATGGACAGGCTGTACTGAAACAGCTGCTGATGAACGGACAGTTTGCAGGCAGCACATTCCACGCTGCTGTTTTTTCACCGAATTTTGAAAAAGAGGCAGGGTACATGAAAGCCGAGTGCTCATCGATGTTTGAAAACTATGATATCAGAAGCTTCAACGCGGATGGCAGGAGCATTGAGTTCTATCACTACGTCGATAACAGGCTGAGTACTCTCAAGCTTATAGCGGTCTGCACCGGAAGTGAAGAGAGCGACCGCGAGATCTCGGATAATCTTATGATGTATCTGAAGCGCCGTAAAGCTGAACATATCTGTGTCATCAGGTGCGGAAAAGATGGTGTCAGATATCAGGAGACAGTCGGCAGTCCGATCATCACCGCCGATATCTATTCACTCGAGTATCTTTCAGCACAGAAAGCAGACCGTGATGCGATCATCATTAACAGCACTTATGATGATTCTGACAGGACAGATTGGGAGAAATGGGTGGCATGCGACTCGTTCAGCAAGATGTCATCACGCGCTTCTGCTGATTTCATACCGGCATTCATAAGTGCATCAGGTCTGACAACAGACGAGGTAATGGCAGGCTGCTGGCCGCCGGCCGCGGATGTTATGGAAGTATTAGGCGAGATGGAGCATCTCAGATGGAATGCATTCCACTTCGTGATGGGATACTCACCTATGAGCAGCGCTGAGCTCGATGAAAGAGCTGATACATACAGAAAACACATTGAAAAAGGCCTCCCGGGCATCAGGTTGTTCAAGGATTCTGAAAACCGCACTCATGCCTGCCTGATACCGTGGGATGAGCTTGATGATCTGTCAGAAAAAGAAAGATCCATTACAGGGCGTGCTGTGGACTACAAGCAGTATGACATCAATAACGTTCTGATTATTCCTGAGATCCTTAAACAAGGAGAAATGTCAGTAAAATGAGCAGCAGAAAAAGAAACATACGGATAGTGATAGCGATTATAGCTGCATATGCGGCGGTACTTATATTGCTGCTGGCTGCCGAATCAAAGGCAGAGGGTTCGTCCATACACAGTATAGGGGATGCCATCTGGTACTCTGTCATTACACTTACAACAGTAGGTTACGGAGATCTTTCCCCTGTGACCCCTGCAGGAAAAGCACTTGGTGTAATTCTTGCCCTTTGCAGTCTCGGGGTGTTCACCGCACTTGTAGGTGTACTGATAAGTTTTATCAGTGGACAGGCAAGACCGCGATTCAGACTCCGGTCGTTAAGGGACCGCAGATGGTATGCGATCAGTGAGGAGAACGAGCAGTCTGCTGTATTTGCAGGATCCGTTCTTGCTGATGACCCTGACGCCGCCATTATTTTCCGCCGCTCGGCAGAAAACCGGATAGGCGGCAGGGCTGTTGTGCGCCTTGACTGCAATCCTGAAGAACTCATCGATCTGAAGGGGAGCGGGCAGGATATAAAGTATTTCTGCCTGGGTGAAGACTCATGGGAGAATTACCGTCAGGCGACAGATGCTGCCGGTCTGGATATAGATACGTACTGCCTTACAGACTTCGGGTCTGACGAGATATCGGGCAGCCTTCATACATTCAGCAAAAAAGAGATCATCAGCAGGTGCTACTGGAGAGATCATCCTTTACGCAAAGACGAGAAGACCATAGTTCTGATCGGCAGCGGAAAGATCGCAGCAGAATTGCTTGAAAGGGGACTCCTTACCAATGTATTCGAGCCGGGCAGATACATCTGCTACCATGTCTTTGGAGATTCCTCGGATTTCAGGAAGTCACACCGTGAGGCAGTCAGAACTTTATGCGGCGGAGATCCTGAAGATGACGCACTGTTCCTCCACGAAGAATGCTGGGAGTATCATCCGGAGATCATACGCAATGCCGACAGGATCATCATCTGTGAGGATGATGACAGGAGCGATCTGGCAACTTATAAAGAGATCATGATGCTGTTCCCGACAGCTGCAAAAGTCCATGTCAGGTTAAACAATACAGTTGAAAAGATCAGCTGTTTTGGCAGCAGCAAAGATATATTTACGATGAGAGCATTTGTCAGGGACGATATCAACAGGCTTGCGGTCACGCTCAACGATATCTATAACGAAGGATCTGGCAAAACTGGCGGATGGAGCGATCTCAGCGATCATCTGAAACGTTCCAACATAGCTGCGGCCGATCACATGATCGTAAAGGTCCGATATCTTCTCGATGACGACAGCATCACGGAGCTCACGGAAGAGAACTGCCGCAGAGCATATGATGTGTTCAGCGATGCAGACCCTGATAAGAGGGACATATGCAGGGAGATGGAGCACAGACGCTGGATGAGATACCACCAGATGTACAACTGGACATACTCACCTGAAAGGAACGATCTGATGCGCAGGCATCCTATGATGCTCCCGTATTCAGAACTCAGTGAAGAAGATAAAGAAAAAGACGCTTTTGCATGGGAGATGCTTGCCGGAGTCGCAGACAGGTCTGCTGTCTGATAAAGGGGGACTGACATGAAAAGTAATGCGCGCAAAACCATCAGCATATTAATGATCATGCTTATGATCATGCCTTTTACGTGGCAGGTCTTTGCAGACGACACTTTACCGGAGGATCAGGACACAGCAGCTGATACTGAAGCAGTGCAGCCTGAGCCTGAGGCGGAGACAGCAGCTGAGAAACCTGCAGCTCCTGCATCAAGCGAGAGTGCGGCTGCGCAAATACCTGAATCATCTGAGAATGCAGCTATGCAAACACCAGAAGCATCTGAAGCAAAGGCCGGAACTGCAGCTGAAGAAGTGGCTGCAGAACCCGAGCCGTACGAGCCTGCTGAGCAGGATACGGCGGAGTCAGCTGCTGCACCTGAACCGTCCGGGCCTGAAGAAGATCCGAAAGATACGGCGCCTGCACCTGCTGTGGCAAAAGCGGCTTATGCACCTGCTCCGGCAGCTGCAGCATCAGTAAGAACAGCAGCTCAGACAGATAAAACGATTACCATTGCCGGAACTAAGCTCAACTGCACTGCCGACAGCAGCGGAAGCGGATGGACTTACGAAAAGGACAGCGGCAGGATAGTTCTCAGGGACTATACAGACAGCGCTGATATCACATCAGACGGCACTGGAGTCGATATCGTTTCCACCGGTTTAAACAGGATCGGAACGCTTTCCTGTGACGGGGACATCAATGTTATCGGGACCGGGATCCTTCTCATCGATAAGGTTGAGCTTGCAGAAGGGTGCTCCTTCAATCTTCTTCCTCTTAAAGACTATTATGGAGAGGACGGGGGCAGCGTTGCAGTATTCCTTAAACAGGATGATGAATCATATATGCTTATTAACGGAACGGTCAAAGGCATTGTCGATGAGAATTATAAGATCGAAGATGTGAAGCTTGTACTTCCTGAGAACTCTTATCTTGAACTTCAGGCTCTTGGTGTCGTAGTTGAGACGGATGAAGACGGTAATGAGACTATCATAAGGGACTATTCCGGCTTTAGTGAAGAAGAATTGAAAGCAGCTGCTATCAGGTACTACATAGCTAATCTGAAGGTAAACGATCTGACTGTCAAAAAAGGCGCAACGATCAAACTCAATAGAGTATCGGATGTGATCATATCAAGCCTCAAAGTTGTCGGCAGTCTGGTAAATGATGGAGTCATCAACGGCGGCCTTGTAGACGCTGTCGGTTATTCGGGATCAGGTATTATCGAGAATTCCATAATTACACTTAGCCAAGGCCAGACAACGAGCATCAAGCTCAGGGATGCCAATGTTTCTCTGGAGCGTGGTGATTATACGCTCAATGAATTAAACATCACGGGAAACTGCGAACTATATTATGAGGGTAATGTTGAATTAAAGAAGATAAAGTCTTCTTCCAATGGTTCGTTGAGTATATACAGCAGAAATATTTTTAATGACAATCGTATTGTTAAGATCACTGACGAGATCGAAAAAGTCTCTGTTGTGATCAAATCTGCTATTACAGAACTCGAAGCGGATCTTAAAGTGAATGAAGCCACAGTAAGCAACCAAACATATGGAGGGCCGGTGTTCGATTACAGCGGGAAAGGTGCTGTATCATACGGGATAAACGGATCTGTATACCTCGGTCCGAAAGATATTATCATGCCGGAGGCTGATTCTATCCCGGTCGTGTCTTTGGCTCTTCTTGATACCAGGAAACCCTTGTTATATTACACATGGGAAGAAAACGTGAATGAAGAAGAGGTTTACACTCAGCTTGCAGACTATAATGTATCAGAGAAAAACGAAGAAGGTTTGATTACTTATACTGACCTGCTTAGCTCCTATGTCCCTGAAGAGATATTATCAGAGTTTGGGGTTTCCCCATTTTTATTCGAGGTGCTCCGCTGCAAAAACGGCAGATTGTCCATGACTATTCTTGGATATGGCTATCAGCAAAGCACTGATGCTGACGGTGTGTTTCTGATAAGAAAGGTGGTTCGGACCGCTACGGAAGAGAACATTGGAGGATCTGCCATGACTACGACACATGCATCACAGACCGGCTCGGGAAATATTGGCGGTAATTCCAAACCTATCTTTACAGGAACAGGCATTTCAAGGTTCTCGTCAGAGGATCCTGTCGAGCCTGAACCAAAACCTGAACCAAAGCCTGAACCAAAGCCTGAACCAAAGCCTGAGCCAAAACCGGTTGATCCGGACCCTGGCAAACCGGCCGGTGATTACACGATCGCAGCAGTCACTACAGTAGGTGATACAATTGTGCTTCAGATCAATGAGTTCGATCTTAACGAAGGCGTTGAGAATGCCGAAAAAGCGCCGTATTATAACCTTACGTCATATATAAACGGTGCGCAGATCACCGAACTCAGCGGGGTTGTCGAGGCGGAAATGGAGTATGTGCTTCCGGAGGAATTCAGGGATAAACCGCTCTATGCGGTCTTTGCCAACGAAGATGAGACCTCGGATGAGACACTTGCGGCTGTAAAAGCCGAATACGATGAAGAGAGCGGAACGATCAGATTTGAGACTTCACAGCTGGGAGAGTTTATTATCGCCGCACTTGAATTCGACGGCGAGGAATTCTCACCTGAGTTCTATGATGAGCTCGAGAAGACGGACGAGGCAAAGCTGTTCATAGAACATCTGAAAGAAAGAAAAGAAGGATAATGCGGAACTTTGATATCTGCATCATTGCCGTAGCAGGGGATGCATCAGTCGCAAATAAGCTTGCGGACAGCATACGCAAGTACAGACTCCCGTCAGGAGTGGTCCTTCCGGACAGCGGACTGGATTACAGGCGGGTGTATGTTGATGTGTCCGGCAGAGAGCTTGATGATGATACACGTGATGTCTTAGACAACAGCCGCTTTCTGGCAGTGCTCTGTTCGCCTGAAACAAAGGCCAGTCCGTTCATACTTGAGCGCCTTGAGTATTTCCGCAAGATCGGAAAAGATAATAATATTATCGTTGTGATAGTCCGGGGAGAGCCTATCGACTCTTTCCCGGAGTCTTTTATTGAGAAAAAGACCGTTCAGAAGATACTTCCTGACATGACTGTCGTTGAGCGCGTCGAGACCATAGAGCCTGTAGCGTCAGATCTTCGCGCAGAGACCCGCTCGCGCTGGAGGGAAGCGCTGAGCTATGAGACTGTCAGGATCATCGCATCAATCCTGGGACTGCATCCTGATGCCCTTGAGCAGCGCCACCGCATGCGCCGCAGAAAAGCGATAATTATGCTGGTATCTGTGATCGCTGCTGTCTGCTTGGGAGCGGCAGGGATATTTGCATATCTGGGACATGTTGCCCGCACAGAAGGTGAGATAGCAGATCAGCAGGCAAAACTGTGCCGTGAGATCGCTGAGAGGACGATGAACGAACTGCCGGCGGCATTCGCAGATGAACCGCAGGCATTGGTATACATACAGCAGGCAGTGGATAATGCAAGGAGTTCCCTTGAGGAGCTCGGTCTTGATGATACGGCTGAGAGCGGTCAGCCTGTAACGGGAGGCTAGACATGTTTGATTACGATGTGTTCTTCAGCTACCGCCACAGGCCGCTGGACAGTGAGATAACGCAGAAACTGTTCAATCTGGCAGAGAATTACCGTCTGCCTGCCTCTTTGCGTGAAAGGGGAATGCATGGAGTAAGGCGTGCTTTCAGGGATACTGAAGAGCTGCCTGTAAGCAGGATACTTACCGATACGATAGACAAGGCTCTGCATTCCACAGATTGCCTTGTAGTGGTATGCTCGACCGATACTCCTTCGTCTGAATGGGTAGACAGGGAGGTGGCAACTTTCATTGAGCTCGGCAGAGCAGATCATGTATTCCCGATACTCATAAGCGGAGATCCTGATACCTCATTCCCTGCATCCATGAAGCTGATACCGGATATAATGGACAGGCTCATGGATATACGTGTTCCGGGGAATGATACTCGCAG
The DNA here is from genome assembly GCA_045114615.1 of Anaerovoracaceae bacterium. Taxonomy (GTDB): domain Bacteria; phylum Bacillota; class Clostridia; order Peptostreptococcales; family Anaerovoracaceae; genus Crickella. The sequence continues at coordinate 35,617 of JBGUKU010000099.1, read as the reverse complement.
GATGATGTCTCTTGCCGAATCTGAGATGCTCAAGGTGATCGCATGCATTGCCGGCTGCACTGAGGAGGAGCTGGCCAGAGAGCACCAGTTAGAACAGAACAGAAACGTCGTAAAACGTGCTGTCACCTGTGCCGCTGCATTTGTCCTGATACTTGCAGTCTCGCTGAGCCTGATGATACGCGCACAGAATTACAGAAATGAAGCTGAAAAACGTGAAGCAGCTTCAATGCAGATCCTGAATGATCTAACCTACGGATTGCCTGACAGCCTTGCGGATGTTCCGGGATCATACAGCCGTATCCGTGACATACTGTACAACAATACTGAGGATATAAATAAGATCCTCAGGCTGACACGCAACAAAGAGGCAGGAGAGTATGAGGCTGCCGTAAACTATGAAAAGCTGGCTACGGCAGAGAATGTTCTCGGAATGCATAATGAAGCTCTTGATTCCGAGACCACAGCCATTTCACTGTTCGAGACGCTGGCAGGATCCGGATATGAAAAAGCGGAGGCCGGTACAGCATCCGGATACAACAACAGGGCTATCATACTGAACTCCGCAGGCCGCTATGAAGAGGCAGGAGAGGATTACGACAAGGCCATCGGCATGCAGCAGGCGCTTGCACACGGAGACGATCTTGTTCTGGCGAGAATGATCTTCAACTCCGGAAGCAATGCTATCGATCTTGGAAACGGAAATCTGGCGGCAGAACGCTTTGAGCAGAGCCTGGGACTTCTTGACAGTATGGATAAGTCTGCAGACGTGCTTGATGCACTCAGTACTGTAAAATACGATTACGGAGTACTCCTCTATAGATCAGGTCTGTACAATGATGCAGCAGATATGCTGTCAGATGCATATGAAGACATTAATGCCCTTGTAGGAATGAACGATTCGCTCCAGAACAGGAGTAACAGCATCCAGATCGCATCCATGCTTGCCGCATGTCTGACGGATGCGGGAAACTATGAAGATGCTGACCGCTATTACGAGGAAGCCATCAAAGATGCAGAGATACTCGCACAGGACGAAGAAAACATTTCATATCAGCAGATGCTGGCGGAGCTTTATAACAACAGAGGACTCAGCCACAATATCCGCGGAAACTACATCACCGCTGATGAGTATTACTCTGATGCATCGGATGTCTACGGAAAGATATATGCAAAAACAGGTTCGGATCCGGACCGCGCAGCATATGCGGTAAGCCTGCTCAATACCGGCGAAAACGCATTCAAGGCGCACGAATACGACAAGTCAGAAAGGCTTTTCGCTCGGGGGCTGGGGGAATACAGTCAGGTGTCAGAGTCTCTCGGAGAGTATCACCGGGCTCAGTACCTCGCCTGGCGTTCATATTATGAACTTATCCACCTGAGAGACTATAATGCTGCGCTCGCATCCGCATCGTCAGCTCTCGAACTCCAGCCGGATAACATGCTGGTAAAACTGAACTATGCCTATGCATGTCTGTACTCCGGCAACAGCGATAGAGCAGTCAGCCTGTTCAGGGAAATAGCGTCATCGGGACTTGGAGAGGCTGATACTATAAAACGCGATCTGGAGGCACAGGAAGATGCCGGAATGATCAGCGATGAAATAAATGCAGTTATCAATGAGATGCAGTTATTCTAAAGAAAGGAGACCTGTTATGCACAGAATTATAAGAAAAGGACTTTGCATGGTTTTGGTCATGCTGATGGTCATTCCTTCTGCATGTGTCGTATTTGCAGAGGATATTGAGGATATTGCTGCAGAGGAGCAGTGCGGCAGTTCTTCACAGGATGTTGCTGACCATGTCTCTGAAAACGCTGCATCTCAGAATACAGAAGCAGAAGCACCGGAAAGCACACCTGTACAGGAGACAATAGAAAATACGGCAGCGCAGGAAGAGCAGGTGCAGTCAGGATCCGAATCAGCTGAAGTACCGGAGGAGCAGATCCAGGATGCAGTCGGAACTGAGACCGGAATAGACGGACCGGCAGATGCAGATCAGACATGTATTGAACCGGAAGATGCGACTCCTGAATCTTCTGAAAAAACTTCAGAGCCGGCGGCCATCACTTTACGTAAAAGCCTTGCTTCTCAGGGTTCTGAAACTTTAGGTACACCTGCTGAAAAGAAGATAACCATTGCAGGAACCACGCTGGATGGCAGCTCAAACGGATCCGGAGACGGATGGAGTTATGACAGCAGCAACAATACCATTGTTCTGGATGGGCTCAAAGAAAAAACGGATATTACGGCAAACGGGACCGGCGTGACCATTGTTACTACAGGTATCAGCAAAGTAGGCACACTTTCGTTTGACGGGCAGATCGATATCATTGGTACCGGTATCATACTGATCGACAAAATTGAAATTTCTGAATACAGTGCGCTTAACCTGCACTCCGTTACTGAGTTTTATGGTGAAGATGGCGGAAGTGCTGCACTGTTTCTGCGACAGGATGATGGAAGTTACAAGCTTATCAATGGCAGTGTTACAGGCGTGATCGATGATGAGATCGTTTTACCGGAAGGAACAACGCTCGTATTGCCAGGGAACTCCAGTCTCAGGATCACATCGTTATTTGTAAATATAAATTATGATGAGAACGGTGATCCTATCTACAAGTTTATGGAGAGGGGAAGTGAGGAATGGAAGAAAGGTGAAAAATATACAGATAGTGCTGTTTTCAATGGCCATCTCACTGTCGACAACCTTGTTTTGGAGAATGGAGCTTTAATAACCCAGGTCGTAAATGGTTTAGAGGTAGTTAAGAACCTTGTTAATGACGGCAGGATCACATCAGGGCAACTCAAAGGATATATCATTGATATCGATGGTGATTATTCGGGGAGTGGTGTTCTTGAAAATTCATTGATCCGGCTAAATAAGGGGCAGGAGCTGAATATCAAAATCAAAGATTCCATTCTGAGTCTGAATGGAAGCTGCCAGATCGAAAAACTCACAAACACCGGCAGCTCTGAACTATACTACGAACATGGCTCTGTTATCAAAAACATTATAATGCAGGACGGTGACCGGCTGGATATTTACGGGAGATGGGGAATCCGCAGCGATGAACTGAAGCTTACAGAATCTGTTGACAGAGGAGAATTGTATTTAAGGTCCGGAGTAATAGATCTGGAGGAAAATTTCAAATTGCTGAATGGAGCAAAAACCGGCAGCTGCGATTACAATGGAAGACAAGGAGCGCCTGTAGTATTCGATTACAGCGGATCAGGAACTGTATCCATGGGTACCGGCGGGCCGGTATTCATGGGACCAAAGGATCTGGTTACTGTTCCTGATCAGAAGGAGATACCTGTTGTATCGTTAAACTTCTTTGAACACACGTATTTTGACGGAAATGACTTTTACGGACATACAGCGTCCTATGAAAGCGGGGAATATATCATGCTTGATCCGTTCAACGCTTTTGATGCAGGGGATGATAAGGTCATATCCTACGATGTATTGCATGAAAAATACGGTTATGGGGGAGTTAATGAAGTCTATCAGATTTTCAGATACATAAACGGAAGGCTTACAGTCACAGTGCTTCGTAGTCCGGGTGAACAGATTTCTGCCGATAATATCTATCTGATCCGTAAAGCTGATTATATAGGCATTCATGAACCGGCGCCGGGTTCGGTGATAACAACTACGATTTCCTCCCGTACCGGATCAGGAACGATCGGAGGAAATGCAAAAAGAATCCTTACCGGAACCGGACTCATAAGCAAACCGGACGAGTCTGATAAAACGGATAGCAAACCTGATACTGTAAAGTCAGACGACACGAAAAAAACACATGATTCCAGGACGGTTAAGCCAAATAAAGCTGTTAAATCTGGTAATTCCGGACCGGTAAAAGTCAGCAATTCATCCGGCAGTACGATCAGCCTTGCAGTCGACATGTACGATCTTAACGACGGAAAAGATAATGCAGAAGAGGCACTGTATTATGTACTTTCAGCATATAAAAACGGTACGGCTCTAACAAAACTGGGAATGCCGGTAGAAGTGGTCATGGATTACGAGCTTCCGGAAGATTTCAGAGACAGACAGCTGTATGCGGTATTTGCTGAAGAAGACAAGACATCTGAAGAGACGATAAAAGCATATAGAGCGGAATACAATGAAGAAACAGGCCTGCTCAGATTTGAGACAGCACAGCTCGAAGAATTCGTAATCACTGCTCATGACTTTGACGGTGAGGAGTTCTCATCGGAATTTTATGATAAACTTGAAAAGACTAAAGAAGTACAGATACTTATGAAGCTGCTCGAAAAAAAGAGACCCTGAGAAGGGTCTCACGAGCAAACTGCCGGGGACAATAAAGATGGAATAGTCTCACTTGTACGGCATTTTCTTTCTTATAGATTCAAGACGGTCCAGGGCAGCATATAAAGTGCTGTCCTGTTTTGCGAAATGGAAGCGTATGAGGTTGTTTACAGGCTCTCTGAAGAAGCTTGAGCCCGGTACAGTCGCCACTCCGACTAAACGGGTCATGTCTTCGCAGAACTCAAGGTCGCTTTCATAGCCAAATTCCGAGATATCCATGAGTACGTAATACGCTCCCTGCGGATCGGTATGATTCAGTCCTATGTCATCAAGGCCTTTCAGGAAGATGTTGCGTTTATGTGTATATAAGCTGATCAGCTCCTCATAGTATTCAGGACCGGCCAGAAGTCCCGGTATAACTGCCTCCTGAAGTGGATGAGGTGCGCCTACTGTCAGAAAATCATGCACTTTTTTGACGCACTCGGTGATTTCAGGCGGAGCTATAACATATCCAATCCTCCATCCGGTTATGGAATAAGTCTTTGAGAGGGAAGAGCATGACAGCGTACGCTCACGCATTCCCGGCAGTGATGCTATATAGGTGTGTTTATATGGCTCATAAATGATGTGCTCGTAGACTTCATCCGTGATTACGTATGTGTCATATTTAACCGCAAGATGTGCTATGAATTCGAGTTCTTCTCTTGTAAACACCTTGCCGGTAGGATTGGATGGGTTGCAGAGTATCATCGCTTTCGGATGCTGTCTGAAGGCATCCTCAAGCACCTCCGGATCAAAATGGAAGTCAGGCGGCACCAGAGGTACATAAATAGGTTCAGCACCGGAAAGTATGGTATCTGCGCCGTAATTTTCATAGAAAGGCGAGAAAATAATGACCTTGTCACCCGGATCAGCAACTGTGAGGACGGATGACATCATCGCTTCGGTGCTGCCGCATGTGACGGTGATCTCTGTATCGGGATCAATGTCCATTCCCATGAAACGGCTCTGCTTTTCGGCAAGCGCCCGGCGGAATCCCGGATCTCCGAAAGTTATTGAGTACTGATGCACATCGAGCATGTCAGCAGTTTCTCCAAGTCTATTAAGCAGCATCTCAGGAGGTGCGAAATCAGGGAATCCCTGAGACAGGTTTATGGAGTCATACTGATAGGCGATCCTGGTCATACGCCTTATCACGGAATCCGTAAAATGTTCGGTCTTTTTTGATAGTTTCTGCATGTCAGAAGCCCTCGCTTTCCGGTTGATTTCTCTATTTTATCAATTGTACTGAACATAAACAACAATAAGGCTGAAGCTTTGTTTTGCTTTGTTCTGTTTGCCCCTTTTGTTTGATAAAAACCCCCTTTCAATGTAGAATAAAATCAGGAGAAATTGTAGTGCTATTATCATAAGCTCATAAGGAGGAAACTTATGAAGGTAATCGCAAGTGATGAAAGAACTGCCGTGGTTTCCAGGGTCATGGAACTTCTGGATCCGGGCAGCTTCATGGAGATGGGCGAACATGTATCGGCGAGGTTTACCGAGTTCTATCACCCGGACTCCGTTAAGGAGTCAGACGGCGTGGTGACCGGTTACGGCACGATAAATGGGAACCTTGTATTTGTCTATGCCCAGGACAATGAAGTAATGGGCGGCACATTCGGTGAACAGCACGGACGCAAGATAGTCGATCTGTACGAGCATGCTATCAAAGCAAATGCTCCTGTGATCGGACTCCTTGACTGTGCAGGTTTCCGTATTGAAGAAGGGCTGGACGGACTTTATCAGTTTGCGAAGCTTTACAAGAGACAGACAGAGGCTTCGCACATCATACCGCAGATAGTTGCGGTAATAGGACAGTGCGGCGGGGGAATGTCGATCGCTGCACAGCTTGCAGACTTTGTCTTTATTGAGAAGGATAAGGGAAGCATATTCGTTAACCCGCAGAGAGTTGTAAGCAACGCCATCGGTGACAATCCATATGTTGAGGCACTCAATGACGGTACATTTGAGTGGGCAGAGATCGTAGAGAAGATCCATGGCATAGTGGACATCCTGCCGCCGAGCAGCAAGTTTGCGCCGAATGTTCTTGAGGTAAGCGACGAAGATCTCAACCGCAGCTGCGACGGTATCGAAGACAGCCTCGGAGATGCAAGAGCGATACTCGCTGAGCTGTCTGATGACGGCCGTCTAATAGAATGCAGGAGCGACGAAGGTCAGAGCATAGTGACCGGATTCATCAGAATCGCGGGCATGCCTCTCGGAGTGGTGGCCTGCAATGAGTATGAGGGCAAAAAGCGTCTGACAGCTGCCGGCTGCAACAAGGCTGCAAAGCTGATAGACCTTTGCACCAGATTCCACATTCCGCTTCTGACCATTACTGATACCGACGGTTACAATACTGATTCGGCAACAGAGATCTTACTGCCTAGCGCAGCTGAGAGAATGGTCAGGGCACTGACAGCAGCAGATGTTCCTAAGATCAACCTTGTGACAGGTTCCATCGTAGGAAGTGCCTACAGTATGATGAACTCCAAGGGACTCGGTGCTGATTACGTGTTCATGTGGGATACTGCCAATGTAAGTATCGTAGAACCGCGCCAGGCTACAGAGGTCATTTTCGGAAAATGGTCATCTGAGCTCGAGCAGCAGTTCCGCGACACCCAGTCTAGTGCCGTTGCTTTGGCAAGACACGGCTTTGCTGACAAGGTGATCGCACCTGAGGACTCCAGAAAGTATCTGATCGGAGCTCTTCAGACGTTCGTAAACAGCAGGTAGGTGATGATATGAGTTTAGGACAGATATTCTTAACCGCGCTGCTATACACGCTTATCGGAATGGGCACGGTATTCTGCGTACTGATATTCATTTCGATCTGCATCTGGCTGCTTGGTAAGGCATTTGCGCCTAGAAAACCGGCAGTTCAGGCCGCTGCAGCAGCGGCAGAGCCTGAAGAACCTGAGGGCATCAGGCCTGAAGTCGTTGCCGCCATCATGGCAGCGATCCATCAGCAACTAAAAGATGAAGAGGGTGTACCTGAAGAAGGATACATCGTCAGAAATGTACGGAGGGCAACATGGAGACATACATCGTAAGAGTAAACGGCGAAGAATTCGAAGTTGAAATAGAAAAGGCAGACGGCAGCGCAGCTCCTGCAGCACCGGCGAAGGCAGCAGCAGCTCCTGCACCTAAAAAAGCGGCAGGCAAGTCCGGCGGCGGAAAAGGAAAGGGCGATCCGGTCGTATGCGGTACTGCCGGTAAGGTCTTCAAGATCGTCGCAAATGAGGGACAGCAGGTCAAGAGCGGAGACACAATTATCGTACTCGAGGCCATGAAGATGGAGATCCCTGTCGTTGCACCTAAGGACGGCACAGTCAGCAAGATCGTTGTTTCAGAAGGAGAAGCCACCACATCAGGCCAGACTGTAGCTTACGTAGAATAATACCGGGAGGTAAAGAAATGGGAGATACCTTATTCAACCTGGCTCACCAGACCGGCTTTTTCAACCTTACCGTAGGCAATGTGATCATGATCGCAGTTGCTCTCGGACTGTTGTATCTGGCCATTGTCAAGGAATATGAGCCACTCCTGCTCCTTCCGATATCATTCGGCATGCTGCTGGTAAACCTGTATCCGCCTATCATGGAAGAAGGCGGACTGCTGCACTACTTCTTCATGCTCGATGAGTGGACCATACTTCCGTCTCTCATTTTCCTGGGAGTCGGAGCACTGACGGATTTCGGACCGCTGATCGCCAACCCTAAGAGCTTCCTGCTCGGAGCTGCAGCGCAGTTCGGAGTGTTCGGAGCGTTCCTGCTGGCGATGCTCATGGGATTCACTGAAGCTCAGGCAGCGGCAGTAAGCATAATCGGAGGAGCGGACGGACCTACATCGATCTTCCTGGCAATGAAGCTGGGACAGAGAGAACTCATGGGTCCTATCGCCGTGGCGGCGTACTCGTACATGTCACTTGTACCGATCATACAGCCGCCTATCATGAAAGCGCTCACAACTGAAGCAGAGCGTAAAATCAAGATGGAGCAGCTCAGAGACGTCTCCAAGAGAGAACGCATTCTGTTCCCGATAATCGTTACGATCGTAGTATGCCTCATACTGCCTTCTACAGCACCGCTTATCGGAATGCTCATGCTCGGCAACCTCTTCCGTGAGAGCGGAGTCGTACGTCAGCTGCAGGATACAGCTTCAAACGCACTCATGTATATTGTAGTAATCTTCCTGGGAACTTCAGTAGGAGCTACGACCAGCGCAGAAGCATTCCTTAAGTGGACTACAATCAAGATCGTCATCCTCGGAATGATAGCATTCAGTTTCGGTACAGCTGCCGGAGTGCTCTTCGGAAAACTCATGTGCAAGCTGTCGGGCGGCAAGATCAACCCGCTCATCGGTTCCGCCGGTGTATCCGCGGTTCCTATGGCGGCGAGAGTTTCACAGAAGGTTGGCGCAGAAGCCGATCCTACGAACTTCCTGCTCATGCATGCCATGGGCCCTAATGTAGCCGGAGTAATCGGTACGGCAGTTGCTGCCGGAGTATTCATGGCTATATTCGGTGTCTGATATCAATGGAGGAATAAAATGGGAAAGAAAATAAAAATAATGGAGACTGCGATCAGAGACGGTCAGCAGTCACTGATCGCTACTAGAATGCCTTTTGAAGACATGGAACCTGCACTGGCTCTTATGGATGAAGTCGGTTATGAAGCCATCGAATGCTGGGGCGGAGCTACATTCGACTCATGTATCAGATTCCTCGATGAGGATCCGTGGGAAAGACTCAGAAAGCTCCGTGCCGCTATGCCTAACACACAGCTTCAGATGCTGCTCAGAGGCCAGAACCTTCTCGGTTACAGACACTATTCAGATGACGTAGTTGACTATTTCGTCAAAAAGTCGATCGACAACGGTATTGACAGGATCAGGATCTTCGACGCGCTGAATGACCTCCGCAATGTTGAGACAGCAGTAAAGGCGACCAAGGCTTACGGAGCTCACGCACAGGTAGCGATGTCATATACTATCGGAGAGCCGTATACACCTGAGTATTGGAAGGGCCGCGCTCTTCGTATCCAGGAGCTTGGAGCAGATTCGATCTGCATCAAGGATATGGCGGGTCTCATGGTGCCGACAGCGGCAGGCGAGATGATCAAGATGCTCAAGGAGACAGTGGATATTCCTATCCAGCTGCATACACACTGCACCAGTGGTGTAGCTCCTATCACTTATTACGTAGCGGCTCTGAACGGCGTTGATGTCATCGATACAGCCATTTCGCCGTTCTCGGGCGGAACAAGCCAGCCTTCTACCGAGGTAATGGTGGAGACATTCAAGGGAACTGAATACGATACAGGTCTCGATATCAGCAAGCTCGAAAAGATAGCTGCTCACTTCCAGACCATCAGAGACAAGGATCTCAAGAGCGGTCTCATGAACACCAAGGTTCTTGGAACAGATATCAAGACTCTTATTTATCAGGTACCTGGCGGAATGCTTTCGAACCTTGTATCACAGCTTAAAGATCAGAATGCAGAGGATAAATACCTTGAAGTGCTTCAGGAAGTACCTCGTGTAAGAAACGACCTCGGCATGCCGCCTCTGGTAACACCTTCATCACAGATCGTAGGAACACAGGCTGTTCTCAACGTTCTGATGGGTGAGAGATATAAGGTGCTGTCCAAGGAGACAAAGGAGATTCTCAAAGGCAAATACGGTTCAACACCTATGCCTATGAATCCTGAGGTTCTCGCTAAGATCGATGAGAGCGAGAGAATCACCTGCAGACCTGCAGACCTGCTTGAGCCTGAACTTGAGAAGCTCACGGCAGAAGTAGGCGACTACAAGGAGCAGGATGAGGATGTATTGACTTACGCTCTGTTCGGTCAGGTAGCGCTCGACTACTTCAAGAGAAGAGCAGCCCTTCGCAGCGAGATGGATCCTGCTGCGATTGACATGAAGAACAAGGCATATCCGGTATAAACGCAAAGGAGAGATAACAAATGGGTTTCGTGAAAGAGAATGGCAGGACCATTCCTGTCGCAGATAAAGTATTCGCATTGAGCGGACGCGCAAAAGCGGCTATCGCCGCAAAGGGTAAGGATGCAGTAGTAAACGCTACAGTAGGAGCTCTGCTCGACGATAACGGTGACCTCGTAGTAATGTCATCGGTCGCAGAAGCGATTCGCACCCTGACACCTGCGGACTATGCTGAGTATGCTCCGATCACCGGAACACCTGCATTCAAGGAAGCAGTAGTAAAGGCTCTTTTCGGAAACTATGAGCCATCCGGGCACATCAATCTGTGCGTGACACCTGGAGGAACCGGAAGTATCACAAGCGTGATCCAGAATTATTCCAACTATGGAGACAGTGTTCTTACACATGATTGGTGCTGGGCAAACTATAAAAACATCGCAGTGTCACAGGGCCGCAAGCTCAAAACTTTCAGATTCTTCAATGAAGACGGCGGTTTTGATGCTGTAGATCTTGAAAAGCAGCTGAACGAGCTTGCTGCAGTACAGGATCAGGTAGTGCTGATGATCAACACACCTGCTCACAATCCGACCGGCTACTCACTCAGCCTTGAAGACTGGGATGCAATGATCGCTGTCATCAACAAGGCAGCATGCAAGGTGGTTCTGTTCCTCGATGTCGCATACATCGACTATGCAGGCGAAGAAGACGAAGTGCGCGCATTTGTGCCAAAACTTGCTGATCTCGGAGATCATGTTCTGACAATATTCGGATACAGTGCTTCCAAGACTCTCACTGCATACGGCATGAGACTCGGAGCCATCGTATGCATGGCTAAGAACGCGGAAGACGCTGAAGAGTTCAGACGCGCAGCAGAGTATGCAGCCCGTTCCACATGGTCGAACTGCAACCGTTCAGCTATGGTAGTAATGGGCAAGATCTACGCAGATCCTGAACTCAGGGCAAAGGTAGACGAAGAGAGAAGAGTATACCGTGACATGCTCCTCGAGCGCGGCCGCATTTTTGAAAAGACTCTCAACGACAACGGAGTGAAGTGCGTACCGTTCAGAGCCGGATTCTTTGTGACCATCGCATGCGACGATCCTGCTGAAGTAGGCAGGAAGCTTGAAGAGCAGGATATTTTCTGCCTGGCACTGGCAAAGGGAATCCGCGTATCCATCGCGTCGATCTCGAAAGAGAAATGCGTAAAATGTGCTGAGGCTATAGCGGCATTACTCAAGTAAAGCATTTAAGCGACAGCCGCGCTTTATAAAGGCGCGGCTGTCACATCTTCAGAAAGGAGGCTGAAATGCCTAAGACCATTGGTATCATGGGCGGCATGGGTCCTGCTGCGACAGTAGACTTGATGAGCAGGATCATAAGCATGACAGACGCCTATTCAGATCAGGAACACATCCCTATGATAGTCGACAACGATACCAGGATACCTGACCGGACGGAAGCTATCCTGGGCAGAGGCGAGAGCCCTGCGCCAGAGATGCTGGCAAGTGCCAGAAGACTTGAGGCGGCCGGAGCAGACTTCATAGTGATAGCATGCCATGCAGCACACTGCTTTGTAGAAGACATAAAGGACAAAATCAGCATCCCTATTATCGAGATGCCTGAAGAGACGGCTAAACTTCTGAAACTCAATGGAGTTAACAGAGCTGCGGTCCTCGCGACTGACGGCACTGTTCAGAGCGGACTGTTCGGTCATGCCCTTGAGCGCATGGGAATCCAGACCGTGTATCCGAATGAGGAACAGCAAAAGCTGGTAATGTCTCTTGTATACGACTATGTCAAAAAGGGCAGAGCTGTCATTCCGGATGCTGTCCGCGAAGACATGCAGAACCTGATCGGAGATCTTGGCAAACAGGGCGCAGAGGTGCTCATACTCGCAAGTACGGAGTTTCCTATCGCCTTCAGCTTAATGGGACTGAGATCGGATGCATTTGTAGATCCTACTATAATTCTCGCAAAGGCAGCCATAAGAATGGCAGGCGCTAATGTCAGAGAATCAGCTGACAGTATTTAGACGATAGTATACACATAGCTGGAAGGGTGAGGACTTCAGCCATGTGCTAACTATAATGTAAGGAGGTTAATAGGTTTAAGGAGGTTTTTATGGAGAAAATTAAAAATTCATTGCCGATTCAAATCTTTATTGCTCTCGGCCTGGGTATTGTAGCGGGACTCATCTTCCTTGCAGTGGGTGCGGCAGATTTTACCGAAGCTTATATCAAGCCATTTGGTACTATCTTCCTCAACCTGCTCAAGTTCATCGTAGTACCGATCGTAATCACTTCGATAGTTCAGGGTGTTGTATCGCTCTCGGACATCAAGAAGGTAGGAACTATCGGACTCCGTACTATCATTTATTACTTCTGCACTACAGCGTTCGCCATCGTTATCGGACTTCTCTTTGCGAACATTTTCAAGGGAACATATAAGGTCCTGGAGACAAGCGCGCTGGAATATGAAGCTGCAGAGCCTACGAGCTTCATGGACACGATAGTAAATATCTTCCCGTCCAACCTGTTCGAGCCTATGGTAAATAATACTATGCTGCAGGTAATCGTTATTGCTCTCTTCGTCGGATTTGGCATCATCATTGCCGGGGACAAGGGACTTCCGTTCAAGGAATGGATCGACAGTGCTTATGAAGTGTTCATGGTGATCATGAGAGGAATCATCAAGATGACTCCGATCGCTGTATTCTGCCTGATCACACCGGTAGTGGCAGTCAATGGACCTCAGGTACTCGGATCACTCGCAATGGTACTGCTGACAGCATACATTGCATACGCAGTACATGCACTGTTCACATACTCGCTCGCGGTCAAGACTCTCGGCCATATGAGTCCGGCCAAGTTCCTCAAGGGAGCACTCCCGGCATTTCTGTTCGCTTTCTCCAGTACATCTTCAATTGGAACACTTCCTGTCACGATGGAATGTGCTGAGAAGATGGGCGGTCGCAAGGATGTTGCCAGCTTCACACTTCCGCTTGGTGCTACCATCAACATGGATGGTACCGCGATTTATCAGGGTGTCTGCGCTATCTTCATCGCAAGCTGCTACGGAATCCATCTGACACTCGGCCAGATGGTTACAATCGTTCTGACAGCTACGCTCGCTTCGGTCGGAACAGCCGGAACACCTGGTGCAGGCATGATCATGCTCGCTATGGTACTCCAGTCTGTTGGACTGCCTGTTGAAGGTATTGCGCTCGTTGCCGGCGTAGACCGTATCTTCGATATGGGACGTACAGGAATCAACGTTGTAGGAGACCTCTCGGCAGCTATGATCATTAGCGATTATGAGACAAGAAGAGAGGGAAAGGAATTTCCTAAATCAAAAAAATAAGTTAATCAAGAAGGTAAATTGAGTGTCAAATTATACTGAAGTGAAAACCAAAACAGGCCATGAAGGCATTCAGACAAAAGATGCTGCCATGATCGCGGTTTGTGCCGCGGTCATGGCTGTATGCTCGTGGATATCTATCCCTGCAGCCGTACCGTTCACCATGCAGACATTCGGAGTATTTCTCGCTGTGGGTCTGCTTGGGGGCAGGAACGGAACACTTGCGGTAGTCATATATCTGCTGCTTGGTGCGGCAGGACTTCCTGTCTTTTCCGGATTTACGGGCGGCATTGGGCATCTGTTCGGCGCCACCGGAGGTTACATAATCGGATTTGTATTTTCAGCACTTCTGATGTGGCTGATGGAACGCCTTCTGGGCAGGAGTTTTAAAGCGCTTGTTGCGTCGATGATCGCAGGTCTGCTGGTCTGCTATGCATTCGGTACCGCATGGTTTATGGTGGTATATGCAAGGGACAGCGGAAGCATCGGACTGATAACGGCTCTTTCATGGTGTGTGTTCCCGTACATTATTCCGGACGCACTGAAAATACTGCTGGCAGCGGTTATGACGCGCAGACTCAGACCGCTTATAATTGGTTAACTGGTTATAAAGGACTAAGAGATAAAACCGGAATGGAATTGAGTATTTGGACTTTCTTAATAGTATGCCCCCTGACATTTCTGGGGGGATTCGTTGATGCAGTTGCGGGCGGCGGGGGGCTTATCTCGCTGCCCGCTTATATGATTGCCGGCGTGCCTGTTCATAACGCCATAGCGACCAACAAACTGAGTTCGGGTATGGGCACTACAATATCAACATACAGGCTTGCAAGACTTGGATATATCCCGTGGCGCAGGGCTGCCTTATGTATTCTGATGGCCATTATAGGCTCATCAGCCGGGGCAAATCTCGCGCTTATGGTGAATGCCGAACTGTTCAAAAGGATAATGCTTGTCATAATTCCGCTGACGGCACTGTATGTCATGCGGAATAAAAAGATGGACGAAAAGGAACCGCTGAGCAATCGGCAGACCATTATACGGTCAGCGCTGGTGGCACTTCTTATAGGCGTTTATGACGGGTTCTACGGACCCGGTACGGGGACATTCCTCATATTGCTCCTGACAGCCTTCGCGCATTTCAGACTCGGAGAGGCCAACGGAGTTGCAAAATCCATAAATCTGACGACCAATTTATCGTCACTGGCAGTTTACCTTATGAACGGTAAGGTAATATTACTGCTGGGTTTTTTCGGAGGCTTATTCGGTATCATAGGCAATTACATCGGTGTGACATTCTTCGAAAAGAAGGGAGCTAAGGCTGTACGTCCGCTCATGCTTACCGTACTGGTGATCTTCTTCATAAGGATACTCACAGAAATACTTTGATTCGGAGCTGCATATAGAAGGTAGTTAAAATGAACAGTTATAAAACGATAGGAATAATCGGCGGGATGGGTCCTCTGGCTACCTACGACCTCGCCGAGAAGATACTCAATAATACTGTTGCGTCCTGCGATCAGGATAACATTCCTGTGCTGATAGACTGTAATACGAGGATAGCAGACAGAACTGCCGCGATACTTCACGGCGGGACCGATCCGCGTCCTGAACTGAAGAAAAGCGCTAAACGCCTTGAATCAGCAGGCGCAGATGTCCTCATGATGGCATGCAATACCGCACACTACTTCTATGACAGTGTATGTGAAGACATAAAAATACCTGTACTGCATATGCCAAGGCTGACTGCACAGCTTATTTTTGAGATGGGTGTGAAGAAGGCCGGAGTACTTGCGACAGATGGTACCTGCCGGAGCGGAGTATATGGTGATGCACTCAAAGAAGAGGGTATAGATCCTGTATATCCTTCTGCAGAAAAACAGAAGATCATCATGAGTCTCATATATGACCATGTAAAGGCAGGCATAATGGACTTTTCGGATCTTGATATAGATGGAGTTATTTCCGAGATGAAAGGTAAAGGGGCAGAAGTCCTGATTCTCGGATGCACAGAATTGCCAATGGCTTTCGATCTCATAGGGGAAACAGGCATACCTGCCATTGATCCGACTGAGGTGCTTGCGAGAGTCGCAGTCAGATTTTCCGGGGCTCCGCTGAAAAACAAATAGACAAAGGGAAACTGCCGAGTAAAAAACAGTTTCAATATACACGATGTACATGCTACAATGTACCGGGAAAGGGAAGGGACAGTTGATAAACTGCTCTCTTGCTGTTTTTTGCCAGGCTTAACTTAAGAAGCCGCTAATATCATAGGAGAACCAATATGCAGAAGAAACCTATAACAAATAAGCTGTTGTGGATATTTGCAGTCGGGCAGTTCGGATGGAGCCTGCTTTCCGGAATAGTTGCAAACTGGATGGTTTATTACTATACAGGTACGCCTGATGCGCAGAACCCGCTCACTGGCATATTCGCTTCGGGCATTACCCAGCATCCGATAGTGTTTAAACTCACACTTTTCGGACTGGTACTGGCTGTAGGACGTATATTCGATGCTGTCACAGACCCTCTGATAGCCGGATGGTCTGACCGCGCAAAATTCAAGGGCGGCCGCAGGATTCCATTCATGCGTGCAATTGCTGTCCCGTTTGCACTTATTACGATCGGGCTCTTCACATTGCCTCAAACAGGAAACATTGTCGTCAATGATGTGATCCTGTTTGCGCTGCTTATAACGTTCTATCTGTTCATGACGATATTCTGCACTCCGTACAACGCACTGATCGCGGAACTCGGTGATACACAGCAGCACCGTATAAATGTTTCGACTTATATCTCATTCACATTCATCGCAGGCCAGTCGATTTCGTTCATGCTTCCGAATGTTGCCGGAGCTCTTCAGGGGTCTTTCGGACTGGCGGGTTCAGTAAGAATGGCTGTTGCTATTATGGCGACCCTTGCATGCATAGCCATGCTTGTGCCGTCCCTTTACATCAAGGAGCGCGATTATCTTGAGGCTAAACCGAGTGAGACAAAGGCGTTCTCTTCGCTGCTCAAGACTTTCCAGAACAGACAGTTCAGACGCTTTGTTTACAGCGATGTTATATACTTCTTTGCTCTTACGCTCTTCCAGACAGGACTTGCTTTCTATGAGACCAAGCTGATGGGGATCGAGGATACATGGACTTTCGTGCTGACGGCAACCATGACTTTCCTCAGTGTATGCCAGTATCCGATCGTCAACAAACTGGCGCCAAAGATCGGAAAGAAAAAAATGATAATCACGGGATTCTTCGGATACGCACTTGTATTCCTGATCACTTTCCTCTGCGGAAAGGGCCTGTACTGGGGCTTCATCGTAGCTGTATGCGCATCCGTGCCTATGGCTATCCTGGGTATCCTGCCTCAGGCCTGCGTTGCTGATGTAGCAGAGCTCAGCCGTCTTGAGACAGGTGAGGATCGCAGCGGCATGTTTTTTGCAGCACGTACATTTGCTTTCAAAATGGGACAGGCTCTCGCTATGGTAGTGTTCACATCTATCACAGTTTCCGGAACTCCGGGAAGCTACAGAGCAACAGCGGCTGTTGCATTTGTCACCTGTGTTACCGGAGCGTGCCTCTTCTTCCTGTATAACGAGAAGATGATCCTTTCCAGAATCAGAGAGATCAAGGGCGAGGAATAAACCATAAAAAACCAATATCGATGGAGCATATGCGGTGGCATATGCTCCTCTTTTTGCACCTTTTGTTTGTGGTATTATAAAAGCATGAAGCAAGGTCCCTATAAAAATGCAGCAGACAACCCGCTTGGCAGTGCTCCTCTTGCGCCTCTGATAGCAAGATTTTCGATTCCGGCTATCATAAGCATGCTTATCGGAGCAGCCTATAACGTTACTGACCAGATATTTATTGGTCACGTGGTTGGCATGCTCGGAAATGCTGCCACTAATGTCGTATTTCCGACAGTGACACTTACGACGGGACTCAGTATGCTGTTCGGAATAGGAACCGCAGCAAATTTCAGCATAAGCCAGGGCGCCGATGAGCTGGATGAAGCGAGAAAGTATGTGCATACGGGATTTGCCGGAGTTGTCATTGCCGGCCTTGTCACAGGAATTCTGCTGTTTTTATTAAGATTTAAAGTTGTTGCTATATGCGGAGCTGATCCGGACGGAATGGTATATGACTATGCGGTGTCATACCTTTCAATCACGACGATCGGACTTCCGTTTCACATGTTTTCGCATACCGCGTCTACGATCATAAGAGCCGACGGAAGCCCGAACTATTCGATGATATGTACCGTTTCCGGCGCCATATTGAATGTGTTCCTTGACTGGCTGTTTATGTTTCCGTTGGGCATGGGACTTGTCGGAGCTGCTGTCGCAACTTCTGTATCACAGATATTCAGCTGTCTGCTGGCGGTCCTTTACTTACCGGGGTTCAAGGCTTTCGATATAAGAATAAGTGATTTGAAGGTGAGCCTGCCTCATCTTAAGAGAAGCATGTCTGCAGGCATCCCGAACTTCTGCAACCATATGCTTATGATGTGCACGGCGATAGTGCTCAATAATGTTCTGTCATCTTACGGAGCCGCGTCCATATATGGGCCGGATATCCCGCTGGCGGTGGCGGGAATCGCTCAGAAGACCAACATGATAATGGTATCGTTTGCCGTGGGTCTTGCACAGGGATGCCAGCCTATCTGGGGCTTTAATCTGGGCGCAAAAAAATATGACCGTGTGAAGGGCACATACTGGAGAGCGTTTGGGGCCGCCTTTACAGTAGGGGTACTGTTCTTTATAGCGCTCCAGACATGCCCGAGACAGATAATCTCGATATTCGGAACGGGTTCCGACCTGTACTATGAATTTGCGGAAAAATATCTTAAGATTTACATGCTGCTGGTATTTTTCCAGAACATACAGCCGGTAACTATCAACTATTTCTCGGCAACCGGCAATCACAGGCAGGGTCTGCTGGTATCACTGTCGAGACAGGGGCTGTTCCTGATTCCGCTGCTTATCATACTTCCGAAGTTCATGGGTATAAATGGTGTTCTCGCCGCCAGCCCTATCGCTGATACAATGGCGTTCATAATGTCTGTGTCGATGGTACTTCTGAGCTTCAGAAGACTTCAGGAATTAAGTCCGAAGGAGCAAAACAGAAAAGGATAAAATGTTATTAAGCAATAATGCCGGAAACAGCCTTTGCTATACCGCGGGGGCTTTTTTTAGTATAATAAACTATGTATAGGCAGTATGCATTTCATGCTGCAGAAGGAGTTTGAAATAAATAGTTTCGGATAAGGGAAAATACTTAAATGAGACTTCAATATAAAATGTCAAAAGGAATAAAAGTTTGTGCATGGCTTGCGATGAGCCTGGTTTTAGTGCTGCTTATTGTGACACAGACAGCTGCAGCTGCAGATACTGATGCGGTAAAACCATCTGTTGATCCAGTCAGGAACAACGATAATTATTCTGCCGTTGTATATGACAATACCAACGGCCTTCCTGCCGCTGAAGCAAACACCATCGTACAGACTTCAGAAGGCTTTATATGGATAGGCTGCTATGCGGGACTTGTGCGGTATGACGGCAATACTTTCGAGCGTCTGGATTCCACACAGGGAGTCAACAGCATATCCAGTCTGTATGTCGACAAGCAGGACAGGCTCTGGATCGGTACTAATGATAACGGTGTGGCTGTCATGGAGAATGGAGAGTTCCGGTTCTGGAGCGAAAAAGACGGTCTCGGTGCTTCCAAAATCAACGATATCGAAGGAGATGAGGATGGCTGTGTTTATGTAGGAACCACGGCCGGCATCTCAATGTTCAAATCGGATCTTGAGATGATCACCCTGAAAGACGAAAGAATTGATGATGTTTATGTTGAGAGCATGGTCTCAGACAGCGACGGTCTGGTTTACTGCACATCACATGACGGCAATATATTCATACTGCGTGACGGAAATCTCGTTAACTATTACGAGAAGGACGAGACAATGCATCCGATAACCTGTGTGTATCCGGATAATAAAAGGCCCGGATGGATATACTATGGAACTGAAGATGAGGGGGTATTTCACGTTAATCTGAAAAGCGGCTTCAATACTGCGGAGCGTATCGACATCTCTCCTCTCGTCGGTGTTTATGACATTACTCAGATAGGCGATTATTTATGGGTATGCACACGCGGCGGAGCAGGTGCGATAGCTGAAGATGGATTCCACTCTCTGGACTATCTTCCTCTCAACAACTCCGTAGACCATGTGATGATGGATTATCAGGGCAATCTGTGGTTTACATCTTCTCGTCAGGGTGTAATGAAACTGGTGGCTAACCGTTTCACAGATGTCTTTGCGCGCTACGGACTCGAAGACAGAGTCATCAACACCACCTGCATGCTTGATGGAAAACTGTTCATGGGCTCTGACAACGGGCTTGTAGTTACGGATGGTGAAGGGGTGGTGGAGTCCATTCCGCTGACTTCAGTAAGAAAAGCAAATGGAGGCCAGCTCAGAGAGGATCAGACGGCTTCCGATCTTCTGGATCTGCTGGATGGTATCCGTATACGCTCAATAATCCGTGACAGCAGGGACCGCCTTTGGATATCCACATGGAAATCACTGGGACTTCTGCGTTATGACCATGGAGAACTGACAGTATTTGATGAGACAGGCGGACTCCTGTCAAAACGTGTTCGCAGCGTTTATGAAACGAGAGATGGCAGAATACTGGTTGCCGTCACGGGAGGACTCAACATAATAAAAGACGATGCAGTTGTTGCTGCCTATGACAGGGATAATGGCATAGTCAATAATGAGACTCTCAACGTCTGCGAAGCGCCAAACGGGGACGTGCTGGTAGGGTCAAACGGCGATGGCATTTATGTTATAAACAGCGAGGGCACAAGGAATATAGGCAGGGATGCAGGACTGGCTTCAGGCGTCATAATGCGAATAGTATATGATGAAGAAAACAGGATCTTCTGGCTGGTTACAGGGAACTCACTTGCCTATTTGACAGAAGACTACAAGGTAAAAACTATAAGCAAATTCCCATATCCGGACAACCTGGATATATTTAAAAACAGCAATGGCGATATGTGGATACTCAGCAGTGACGGTATCTACGTTGCACCTGTTAAGGACCTGATGGCAAATAAGGCCACAGATCCTGTCCACTATGGAATAGCCAATGGAATCCCGTGTATAGTCACAAGCAATCCGTACAATTATCTGACAGAGAACGGTGATCTTTACATGTCAGGCAGATCCGGAGTGGTAAAGGTAAATATTGAAGAATCGCCGGAAGATATCGAAGAACTGAAGATGTCGGTTCCGTATGTAAAAGCGGACAGCAAATTTATATATCCTGACAAGAAAGGTTATTTACGGATCCCGGCAAGCACAAAGAAGCTGGCAGTCTATGCATATGTTTACAACTATTCACTGACGGATCCTACAGTGTCATTCATGCTCAGAGGGTTCGAAAGAAAGCCGTCGACTTTAAAGCTCAGCGAGCTGGGGCCGCTTTACTATACAAATCTGCAGGGCGGAACATACAGATTCGATATGCAGGTAATGGATTCGATGGGCAGGAACAGCAAGACTATGACTGCCACGATCATTAAGGCAAAAGCTTTCTATGAGCAGGCATGGTTCTTTGTGCTTGCAATGGTTTTGTTCGCAGTCTGCTCACTTGCTATCCTGCAGCTGTATGTTCGTGAAAAGATGAAAAAGGTCGAAGAACAGCATCGCGAGAAGGCAGAGCGTGATCGTGTTGTCAATGAGCTGCATATGGCGAATCAGATACAGACAAGTGTGCTTCCACATGAATTTCCTCCTTTCCCGGAGAGAAAAGAATTTGAGCTATTTGCCATGATGGAGCCTGCCAGAGAGGTAGGGGGAGATTTCTATGACTTCTTCCTTATCGATGATGACCATCTGTGTATGGTGATTGCGGATGTAAGCGGAAAGGGAATACCTGCGTCGCTGTTCATGATGAATTCCAAGGTGCTGATTAAATCTTTTGCTTCGGGAGATAATACACCTGCAGAGGTGCTTGAAAAAGCAAATAAGGAGATTTGTGAGAACAATCAGATGGAGATGTTCATCACAGTCTGGCTGGGTATTCTGGAACTTTCAACAGGTAAGATGGTGGCATCCAATGCAGGACATGAGTATCCTGTAATAGGCCATACCGGAGAGGAGTTCGAGATCATCAAAGATAATCACGGCTTTGTTGTCGGCGGCATGGAAGGCGTTAAATACAATGATTATGAACTGCAGCTCAGGCCAGGAGACAAGCTGTTCGTATATACCGATGGCGTGCCTGAAGCAACAAATTCTAAAAATGAGCTGTTCGGCACAGACCGGATGCTCGAAGCACTGAACGCAGACAAGTACGCTCCGGTCGAAGAGATGCTGAGAAATGTCCGCAAAGCCGTATCAGAGTTTGCTGCCGGCGTTGAGCAGTTCGACGACCTCACAATGCTTGCGGTGGAATATACAGGAACGGAAGAAGGTAAATAGAAAAGGGTGTGAGCAATGGCGTTTATTCTTACATATGATATCGGTACTACCGGAGTAAAAACCTGTCTTTTTAAGGTGGATAAGACGATCAGACTGCTCGAATCCACATCAGCAGGATATCCTTTGTACATCCTTGAGGGCGGCGGTGCAGAGCAGGATGGTGATGACTGGTGGAACGGCATGGCCATAAGCACAAGGGAGCTGTTCAGCAAGGTGGATGTAACGCCTGATCAGATAGAAGGCATTTCATTCTGCTCACAGATGCAGGGTCTCGTTATCGTAGACAAAAATGGCGATCCTATTCACAGACCTATGAGCTATATGGATCAGAGAGCTAAGGAAGAGCTGAAGAAAGGTATAGCAAACGGTATACAGATCGCAGGCGCAAATGTTTTCAAACTGATTCCAAGCCTCAGGATCACAGGTGCTGTAACGAGCTCTGTTAAGGACCCTGTCTGGAAATACAAATGGCTTGAGAACCATGAGCCTCGCTTCAAAGATGCTTACAGATGGCTCGATGTAAAGGATTATCTTATCAGCCGCTGCACCGGAGAATTCACGATGACCGAGGACTCTGCCTTCGGAACCCTCATTTATGATACACGTCCTGAGGGCAAGTGCTGGAGTGAAGAACTGTGTGAGATGTTCGGTATAAACATGGATCTTCTGCCGAGAATCATCAAATCTACCGACAAAGTCGGAGGACTGACGGGAAAGGCCGCTTCAGAGCTTGGATTAAAAGCGGGAACCCCTGTATTTGGAGGCGGAGGAGACTTATCGCTGATCGGTATCGGTGCCGGCAGCGTTGAGGTCGGCGATACACACATCTACAGCGGGACCTCAGGCTGGGTATCGACGGTCACAAAAAGGCAGGTAGTCGATGTCACTTCCATGATCGCTTCTGTGACCGGTGCCCAGGAGGGGAAGTATAACTATTTTGCTGAAATGGAGACTGCGGGCAAGTGCCTTGAGTGGGTAAGAGATCACCTGGCGCTTGATGAGATCGGTGTTTACATAAAGAAAGAGGGCATACCATCAGACTACGAACAGAGAAATACGAGCCTGTTCGCATATCTCAACGAGGTAGTAAAGGATGTGGAGCCGGGTTCAGGCGGAGTTATTTTCACTCCATGGCTGCACGGCAACAGATGTCCTTTCGAAGATCCGAACGCGACCGGTATGTTCTTCGGCCTTGGACTTGAGACCGGTAAGACTCAGATGATACACGCCGTACTTGAGGGAGTATTCTATCATCTCAGATGGATGCTGGAATGTCAGGGCCGGCTGGTAAAGACTTCCAATCCGATCAGGTTTGTCGGGGGCGGTGCTCTCGCACCGGTATCGTGTCAGATGCTCGCGGATATCACAGGCAGGACCATAGAGACCGTTCCTTCACCTCAGAACGCGGGAGCTGTAGGAGCTGCTGCAGTAGTGGCGGTCGGGCTCGGGCTTATTCCTGATCTTGGATGCACCAAACAGTTAATTCAGGTCGCAGCTACATATAAACCGGATATGAAAAAACACGCAAAGTATAAACGGTATTACAAGACGTTCAAAAAACTGTATGCTGCCAATAAGAATCTTTTCAAAGCAGTATCCAAGTAGCGGAAAGGGGGCTGGATATGCATTTTGTGTTCTGGGGAGACGGGTCCCAGGCTGCGAAAGACCTTGTAGATGCCATACAGGTGCGCAGCACTGATAACTTCAACTGGACCTTCATTTTCATTCTGGCTGTCGTATTTTACGTATATTGGACTGAGTTCCATAATAAGAAATACGACATGATATACGCCGGGTTTGCGCTTTACGGAGTCCATTGGTTCTATGAGATATGTAATGCAATAATAGGGCATGTGACGGGATATCCGCTATGGTCAGTAAGCAATGAATCCACAACGTTCATATTGCTGATCGGAGTGTGCTGGGAGCTGTCTATGATGTTCTCACTGGCAGGTATGATCTCACTCAAGATGCTGCCGGAGAATCGCAGTACAAGATATTTTGCAAAAAACGGCAAAAAAGGCATTGACTGCAAGCTTGCCGGAGCGCTGAGCATGGCACTGCTGTTCGCTCTCTTCGAGTCGTTCCTTGCAGGAACATCAAACCATTCCTTCATCTGGGTATACAAATGGTGGGGAGTGCTTCCGGTATTCATAACTACGTATATACCATTTTTCCTGGCGGCAAACTATGTGCCTGATATGGAACCGGTCAAAAGAAAAAGATTCCTCATTGCTGTATGGGGAATCGATGCACTGCTTCTTATCATACTGATACCTGCAGGAGTTATTTAAGAGCAGGGCCTAAATTCGTATAGTAAGCACATTCAGACCGAAAAGATTCTGATATTTAATGTTTTTCGCGATGGAATAGATCATGCGTATGCCTATGTTGGATGCAGCATCGCCGCCTTCGGTAAGATGGTTTCGCTCCTCAGGGTCAAACGGCACGCAGTCGTCCTTGATACGCAGAATAATCTCATTGTCTTTACAGACCACTCTGACATCAACGGAGTGGTCTTTTTTATCCTTGGTAAAACCATGGTCTATCACATTGACCACCATTTCTTCTGCGGCCAGACCTCCGTAGTAAGATCTGCGCCTGTCTATGCCTTTGCTAAGGCAGAATTCCTGTATATGCTGAGATATGCTGACGGCTTCGTCAATGTTCCTTACTGAGATCTCTGTAAATTCATCTTCACCTGCTCCAAAACTGTCGGGTATCACCATCAGCTCATCCATTGTGCGAGGGAAGTGTCCGGCCATTTTTGCTGCATATAAGATTATGATCAGGACCGAAACGATGCCGTTGATAACATTCGCGATATATACACTATTCATGCCCAGGAACGGGATCAGTATGGCTGTAAAGAGAGATACGCTGATCAGACCGTCAAACAGCGTAAGAACATGTACAAAACGCTGCCTGTCTGTTGCCTGTGCGTAGCTTACGTAGTGCATGCAGAAGATACCGAGAGGCATGCAGAGCGGCAGTATACGGAAGCCCCAGACGGTCATCATATATACTGGATCTGAAGGATCTTTATAGAAGATATATGTCAGTGGCTGTGCCAAAAGGATCAATGCCGCAGAAATTACACACATCAGCGGGATATACTGTCTGACAGCGACCCTCATCACTTCCGTCAGGGACCTGCGGTCTTCTTCACCGATAGCGACGCTCATGAGCATGCGCGACACGGCCTGCATACCGACAGGTACAGCCCAGAATAGGGCCAGAAGGTTGTTTGCTGCAGCAAATGCGGATATTCCTACAGCACCGACATATACTTCGAGCAGTTTGTTGACTATCAGGCCGCGGAAGGTCTGGTATCCGTTGATCATGGCGCCCGGGAGGCCGATCCTGAACAGGTTTGCGCTTTCCTTAGGATCTGGCTTTTTCAGGGTGAAGCGCAGATGCGATCTGCCCGATACGAAATACCATGCTTCTACTGCAAGGTATGCCCACATTCCTATGGACGAAGCAAGCGCGAGCCCGAATGCTTCCATATGCATCACCGCAACAAACAGATAGTTCAGCACAAGATTTACAATTATGAAAACGAGCACCGCCAGTTGAGTTATGCGCCCTTTGTTTTCGATGAACAGAAATGACGCGAACTGGCTGCTGAGTATGAGAGGAACGATGCCGATTGCCTGGCCGATGAGATACCGGTTCAGCAAAGGGCGCACTACCGCATCCTGGGTAAGAAATCCTGTCAGGTCAAAAATAGCCAGGAATATAACTAATACAGCAAAAAGAAGTCCGGCCATAGCTGATAATAAAAGGTCGAGAGAGTAGACTTCCTGCAGCTTATCCTGACGGTTCTGACCGAGGTATTCACCGCAGAGTATGGACGAACCGCCGACCAGCATAACAGCTACCGCTCCGAAGAACATGTTGAGCGGTCCGTATAAACCAACAGCACTCATCGCCTCTGTGCCTACATAGTTGCTGGCAAAGTAGCTGGATACTATCATATTTACAGTGCTTACGGCTGCCAGAATAACCTGTACCGGAAGCAGGCGGAACATGAGCTTTCTGATCATGGAAACAACTCTCTCTTCTAATGAATAAGCGATGGCTTTTAATCGATAACTAATATATCATAAATGCAGCGCATAAATCAGAATTTGGGACGTGAAAGGGGAGCAAAGTGCTTAAAGAAAAAGGTTTTTACAAAGGAGTCAACCTCGGAGGGTGGATGTCGCAGTGCGACTACAGCCTTGAAAGGCTCAACGGCTTTATAACAGAAAAGGACTTTGAGACAATAGCATCGTGGGGAGCCGATCATGTAAGACTTCCTGTGGACTACGATGTTGCTGAACTCATGGATGACGGTATAGAGAGGATCAGAAGGGCAGTGGATGCGGCAAAGCGCTGCGGACTGAACGTCATGCTCGATCTTCATAAAGCGCCGGGATATTCCTTCGATGCAGGCGAGCAGGAATCCGGATTTTTCGATAACAGGGAATACCAGGAGAGATTCCTTAAGCTCTGGGAAAGACTGGCCGGGGAGTTCGGAAGTGATCATGAGAACGTTGCATTCGATCTTCTCAACGAGATCACGGATGCATCGTATTTGCCTGAGTGGAAGAAGATATCTGCAGAGTGCATCAGGCGTATCCGCAGATTTGCTCCAGAGACAGCGATTGTGATAGGCAGCTATGATTATAACGATGTAAGAGCGGTAAAGGACCTTGATGCTCCGCAGGACAACCTTGTCGCTTACAGCTTCCATTGTTATGAACCCCATGACTTCACGCATCAGGGTGCATACTGGGATCCCAGACTGGATAAGGAAAAGAGAGTGGCATTCAGGGATTCAGGCACTACTGAAGATATGTTCGAGGAACTCTTTCAGTCCGCGCTCTCGAAGGCAGCAGAGCATGGGGCAGATCTCTACTGCGGAGAATACGGCGTAATAGACGTAGTTTCACCCGAGGAAGCTCTTGAATGGTACAAGGTCATATATAAGGTGTTCGAGCGGCATGGAATATCAAGAACTGCCTGGAGCTACAAGCAGATGGATTTCGGCTTAAGCGATGCCCGCATGGATGGGGTCAGGGAGGAACTGATAAAATACCTCTGAAACTGCATGTCACGGTAAATTAGCTTAATAAAACGATTCCGCGATCTTGCGTACTGCACTATACGTAAGATCGCGGAATCGTATTTATATTATGGAATATGTATGAAGAAAAAGAATTAACTGATTATGATGCGGATGTCAATGTCTGATGATTCATCCGGCACCGGTATAAGGTTGCCGGAAGGCTGTCCGTTAACAGTGACTGAAGCAGTGCCTCTCCGACCGCCCGACCTGTTCTCAACACTTATATGATAGGTCGATCCCCTGAATCTGCGCACGCAGCTGAATGAATCGATATCTGCAGGCAGACAAGGGTCTACGCGAAGTCCGTCAAGCTCAGGCCTGATTCCCAGAATGTACTGGCTGACGGCTACGAATGACCATGCCGCAGTACCGGTGAGCCAGCTGTTTTTGCCTTCACCGTGTGTCGCAGCATCCCGGCCTGCGATCATCTGACAGTATGCATATGGTTCAGTACGGTGTATCTCACTTATGTCCTCAAGGAATACCGGATTAGTCTTGCGGTATACATCGAAGGCGCGGTTGCCGTGTCCCAGCATAGCCTCTGATATGACTATCCATGGATTGCAGTGACAGAAGATACCTGCATTCTCCTTGTAACCAGGAGGGTAGGATGATATCTCGCCAAGTTCGAGGTGATATTTTGTATAAGCAGGCTGATGCACCATGATACCGTATTCGGTTTCAAGATGTTTTTCTACACTTCTGAGAGCTTTCTCAGCCTCTCCGGTCTCTGTTCCTATGCCTGCCATAACACACATGCCCTGAGGCTCTATGAATATGCGGCCTTCCTCGCATTCCTTGCTTCCGACAGGATGACCGAAAGCGTCATATGCACGCCTGAACCATTCTCCGTCCCAGCCTGCATCCAGTACGGCTGAACGCATTTTCTCCACCAGGTTCATGATCCCGGCGGCTTCCTCATCACATCCGATGTGTGTAAGTATGTCGGCAAATTCGATACCGTACTTCACATACATACCGGCTATGAATACGCTTTCTGCTACCGGACCTTCGCTTGGACCGGTTATCTGGAAGCTTTCACCCGGATGTTCCGAAAAGCAGTTGAGATTCAGACAGTCATTCCAGTCCGCGCGTCCGATGAGAGGAAGGGAATGCGGACCGAGGTGTGTGGTCGTATAATCGAAGCTCTTTCTGAGGTGATCCAGAAGAGGAGCCATGTCGTTTATGTTGTTGTCGTAAGTGCACTGCTCATCAAGTATGCTGAAGCCTCCGGTCTCTTTGATGTATGCGGAGACACAGGCGATCAGCCAGAGAGGGTCGTCATTGAATCCGCTTCCGACTGCCATGTTGCCTCGCTTTGTAAGAGGCTGATACTGATGATATGCACTGCCGTCAGGGAACTGCGTATTTGCGATATCGAGTATTCTTTCACGAGCTCTCTCAGGTATCAGATGCACGAAACCGAGGAGATCCTGGCAGGAATCGCGGAATCCCATACCGCGTCCGAGTCCGCTCTCATAATAGCTGGCAGATCTGCTCATGTTGAACGTTACCATGCACTGATACTGGTTCCAGATATTAACGGCTCTGTCGAGTTTTTCATTTCCGGAAACTACCTTGTAACTTGAAAGGAGTTCTTTCCAGTAAATCCTGAGAGCATGCAGGGCGGCATCAAACTGATCGTCAGTACCGAACAGTGAGATAAGCCTGTCTGCAGGCTCCTTGTTAATAACTCCCGGAGCCGAGAATTTCTTTTCATATGGGTTCTCACAGTATCCGAGAATAAAGATGCACGAATACATCTTTCCCGGCTCCAGTGTGAATTTCAGATGGTGGCTGCCGACAGGAGCCCATCCGTGGGCAATACTGTCATAGCTGACGCCGGCTTCAACAGCGCGAGGCCTGTCTGCTCCATTATATATACCGACAAAAGCGTCGCGGCTTGTATCGAATCCGCATATATCCTTATTGACGTAGAACATCGAGTAGTGATTTCTGCGCTCACGGTATTCAGTTTTGTGGTAAATTGTGCTTCCTTCGACTTCCACCTCACCGATAGAGAAGTTCCTCTGGAAGTTGGAGGCATCATCCTGGGCATCCCACAGACAGAACTCTACATAACTGTACAGATCTATCTCTTTGGGTTCCGAAGACATGTTCATCATAGTAATTCTGGAAAGTTCGCAGTTCTCATGAAGAGGAACGAACACTTCCTGAACTGCATCAAGTCCATTTCTGGAACTTTCGAACACGGTATATCCCAGACCATGCCTGCATCTGTATGAGTCAAGAGGGGTCTTTACCGGCTGCCAGCCCGGATTCCATACACAGTTTCCATCTTTTATATAGAAGTAATGTCCGCTGCAGTCCATAGGGCTGTTGTTGTAGCGATAGCGGGTAAGCCTCATCAGTTTCGCATCTTTATAAAAGCAATAGCCTCCTGATGTGTTAGAAATAAGCCTGAAGAAATCCTGCGATCCGAGGTAGTTGATCCACGGAAGGGGAGTCTCTGGCGTTGTTATCACATATTCATTATGGATGTCATCGAAAAATCCAAATTTCATATAGCGCTCCCTCATTAGCGAATACGTTTTCGTAAACTTAAGCATATTATATGGCCCGAGAATACAATTTGTAAAGGATAAATTTAAAAAAATAGTGTATAATCTAGAAAAGTGCAGCAAAAAGCAGCCTGATTCAAAAAATTTACAAAAAATGTTGCGAAATGTATTGACGAAAACGTTTTAGTAAATTACAATGAGGCTACGAAAACGTATTCGCACGTTTTCGCTGGAATGCTGCAGAAAGGAAATCAAATGGTAACAATAAAAGATATCTCCAAGGAATGCGGCGTTTCCCCGGCCACTGTTTCGAAGGCACTTAACGGATACGACGAAATAAGTCCCGAAACAGTAGAGCTGGTCAAGCGAACGGCACGTAAGCTCAATTACATGCCGAATGCTGCGGCCAGGCTGCTCAAGACAAACAGATCCCATAATATCGGAGTGCTGTTCGTCGATGACACCATGAGCGGTCTGACACACGAGTTCTTCTCACTCATCCTTAACAGCGTAAAGGAGGAGGCAGAGGCCAGCGGATATGACATCACTTTTATCAGCAACAACATAGGCAGACAGAAGATGTCATTTCTGCAGCACTGCAAGTACAGGAACTGCGACGGAGTCGTTATAGCAAGTGTTGACTTCCAGAACCCGGAAGTGCTCGAACTTGTCAAGAGTGATGTACCGGTGGTGACCATCGACTACTCATTTGACAATCTGAGTTCGATAGTTTCAGACAACCAGGAGGGATCATACAGACTGGCATCTTACCTGGCTGAGCAGGGTCACAGAAGGATCGCTTTCATCCATGGCGAGCGCACACTGGTAACGCAGAAGCGTATCAGAGGATTCAATCGTGCCATGCAGGAGTACGGCATCAAGACTCCTCCTGAATACATGGTCGAAGCCAGATATCACAATGCTGATTCGGTCAGGAAGGCAACAGCGGCACTGCTCGATCTGGAAGAACCGCCTACGGCGATCATGTTCCCAGACGATTTCTCATTCATAGGAGGGCAGACCGAGATCCTTGAAAGAGGGCTGAGCATACCGGATGATATAAGCGTATGCGGATATGACGGCATCAATCTTTCAAAGATACTGAATCCTCAGCTGACCACATGGTATCAGAACGCTGACAAAATAGGAAAAGAATCGGTACGCAAGCTTGTGGAATCGATAGAAGGCACGAGTGTAGCCGAACAGATCATGGTGTCGGGGGAGTTTCTTAGCGGAAACAGTGTCAGAAAGTGGGAAAGTGAATAGACCCACCTATTATTGCAAGGAGGATAACTATGAAAAGGGGATTTAAAGCAGTCCTGAGTATCGCACTCGCAGCAGCCATGATTTTCGGAATGACAGCATGCGGCGGTAACAGCGGCGGCGGTGAAGAAGCAGCGGCTTCTGAAGGCGGCAAGGTACTTAACATCTGGTGCTGGAACGACGAATTCCAGACACGCTTCAACGACTATTATCCAGAGGTCGCTGAGGTAGCAGAGGACGGATCCACAACTACACTGAAAGACGGAACAGTAGTTAACTGGATCATCGAGCCAAACGAAGGCAACAACTATCAGAACAAGCTTGACGAAGCTCTTCTCGCTCAGGAGAGTGCAGATACTGACAGCAAGGTAGACATGTTCCTCGTAGAGGCTGACTATGCAAGGAAGTACACCAATTCCGATGCAACAATGAAAGTTGCTGATCTTCCTGGAGTGCTTGATGCAACAGCAGATCAGTATGATTATACTAAAGAAGTAGTTTCAGACGCTGACGGCAATGTAAAGGGCGTTTCCTGGCAGGCTTGCCCGGGACTGATCGCTTACAGACGTTCAATTGCTAAGGAAGTACTCGGATCTGATGATCCTGAAGTTGTACAGGAAGCTCTTGCTGACTGGGACAAGTTCGCAGAGACAGCACAGAAGATGTCTGATGCCGGATATAAGATGCTTTCCGGATATGATGACACATTCAGACCTTTCTACAACAATGATGCAGCTCCTTTCGTAGAGGATGGAAAGACCCTTAACATCGATAAGAACATCATGGATTGGGTAACCATGACTAAGGACTACACAGATAAGGGCTGGAACAACAAGACTTCTCTCTGGTCTGCTGAATGGGCAGCTGATCAGGGCAAGGACGGCAAGGCATTCTGCATCCCTGCATGCACATGGGAAATCGACTTCACTCTGACAGGAAATGCTGATCCGGATGAAACAAAGGATCCAGAGAAGAGCGCATGGGGAGACTATGCAGTATGCGTAGGACCTGTGTCCTGGTGCTGGGGCGGTACATGGATAACCGCTGCAACCGGAACTGACAACGCTGATCTCATCGCAGACATCATGATCAAGATGACAACAGATGCTGACATCCTTAACAAGATCGCAGTCGACAAGGGTGACTTCGTTAACAGCAAGTCCGTTATCGCTGACCTCGCTGCAAACTATGAAGGCAACTCCTTCCTCGGCGGACAGAACCACTACGCTCTGCTTTCCGATTCTGCAGCCGGCCTGAGCCTGAAGATCGCTTCGCCATATGACCAGGGCGTTATTGAGAAAATGCAGAACTCCATGAAGGATTACTTCGACGGCAACGTTGATCTTGACGGAGCTAAGGCTAACTTCGAGACTGCCATCAAGGAAATCTATCCAGAGATCGAAACAGTTAATTGGCCGGAATAATTTCAGCCATGCTTAATGGGGGTGGCCGGCAGGTCACCCCTTAAATTTTAGGAAAACAGATCCCCGACTCAGGAGGTCACCATGTTTAAGAGTAATAAATCCGAAATAAAACAAATAAGCTATGCGAAATGGGGATATATATTTATTGCACCTTTCTTCATAGCTTTCACAATATTCCAGCTTATTCCGCTGGCACAGACAATTTACTACAGCTTCTTTGAGTATTATCGTTCCGGACTGACAATCATAGGGCCTAATCCGGTTGGCTTGGAGAATTACAAGGAGCTCATGCAGAGCGATTTCCTTAAGTACGCAGGCAATACAGTTATACTGTGGCTGGCAGGGTTCATCCCGCAGATAATCATATCGCTGCTTCTTGCTGCATGGTTTACAGATATAAGGCTGAAAATCAAAGGCAAGCAGTTCTTCAAGGTTGTCATTTACATGCCTAACCTGATAATGGCATCTGCATTCGCCATGCTTTTCTTCGCTCTGTTCTCAGAGAACGGGCCTGTCAACGCGTCGCTGGTATCGATGGGTATCTTAAAGACACCATTCAGGTTCCTTGCTTCAGTAAAGGGAACGCGCGGACTGGTAGCCCTCATGAACTTCCTTATGTGGTTCGGTAATACCACGATACTTCTCATGGCAGCTGTAATGGGAATCAACCCGTCTCTGTTTGAAGCGGCAGAACTTGATGGCTGTTCACCAAGACAGACATTCTTCAGGGTAACGCTGCCGATGATAAGACCAATCCTGGTATACGTACTGATAACATCGATGATCGGCGGACTCCAGATGTTCGATGTACCGCAGATCCTCACTAACGGAAAGGGATCACCTGACCGTACGGTCACAACACTGATAATGTTCCTTAACAACCATCTGTATAGCAAGAACTACGGAATGGCCGGTGCTATCTCAGTAGTATTGTTCATAATATGCGCGATACTTTGTCTGCTAGTGTATTTCAACCTGAATCCGACGGAAAATGACAGAAAGACAAAGAAGAGAGACAGGTTTAAACCTAGAAAGGAGGCAGTCAATGGATAAGAAGCCTTCACATGCAAGAACAGTCATTGCATATATAGTACTGATACTACTGACGTTCCTGTGCCTGTTCTTCTTCTACATACTTGTGATCAACTGCACAAGGAGCCATCAGCAGATACAGGCGGGATTCTCATTCCTGCCGGGAAGTTCTTTCTCAAAGAATTTCAACAGTGTCATACATGATGCCAAGCTCCCGGTGCTCTCAGGCATAAAAAACAGTCTGATCGTATCTGCATGCTGTGCCATATTGGCAACATATTTCTCAGCCCTAACGGCATACGGCTTGTATGCATATGATTTCAAGCTTAAGAAGCCGGCATTTATCTTCATAATGCTGATACTGGTTATGCCTACTCAGGTATCCGCGATGGGATTCATTAATGTCATTACAAAGATGGGGATGATCAATACGCTTTATCCTCTCATCCTGCCTTCAGTGGCAGCTCCTGCTGTGTTCTACTTCATGTACAGCTATATGCAGTCCAGTCTGCCTCTTGAGCTTGTGGAAGCAGCAAGGATAGATGGTTCCAGTGAATTCCATACTTTCAACAGAGTGGTGATTCCTATCATGAAACCGGCGCTCGCAGTACAGGCGATATTCGCTTTCGTACAGAACTGGAACAATTACTTCATCCCGGCGCTGGTTCTTCAGGAAAACAGCAAGAGGACGCTGCCTATTCTGATAGCGATGCTCAGAAGTGCAGACTTCCTGAAGTTCGACATGGGCAAGGTATACATGCTCATAACGATCGCAATAGTCCCGATCATCATAGTATATATAGCACTGTCCAAGTACATCGTTGCAGGTGTGGCACTTGGCGGAGTCAAGGAATAGCATAAGGAGATAAAAGACATGGCAGGTATTACATTTAAGAATGTTGTTAAGACATACGACAACGGAGTCACCGTTGTTCCGGATCTCAACCTTGAGATCAAGGACAAGGAATTCGTGGTACTGGTCGGTCCTTCCGGATGCGGAAAATCGACGACGCTGAGAATGATCGCAGGCCTCGAATCCATCACGGATGGCGAACTGTACATCGGCGACCAGCTGATGAATGCTGTTGCACCTAAGAACAGAAACATCGCGATGGTTTTCCAGAATTATGCTCTGTATCCGCATCTGAGCGTTTATAAGAACATGACATTCGCCCTCGAGCTTGCAAAGGTCCCAAAGGACGAGATGAAAAAGAAAGTTCAGTGGGCAGCTGAGATCCTAGGCCTGGAACCTTATCTCGACAGAAAGCCTAAGGCTCTGTCGGGCGGACAGAGACAGAGAGTAGCGCTCGGAAGAGCCATGGTGCGTGATCCTGAAGTATTCCTTCTGGATGAGCCTCTTTCGAATCTGGATGCAAAGCTCAGGACGGAGATGAGATCACAGATAAGCAAGCTTCATAAAAGACTCGGCACTACATTCGTCTATGTTACTCACGATCAGACGGAGGCCATGACGATGGGTGACCGCATCTGCGTTATGAAGGACGGCATCGTCCAGCAGTTCGATACTCCGCAGAACCTCTATGATCATCCGTGCAACCTCTTCGTGGCCGGTTTCATAGGCTCGCCTCAGATGAACTTCATCGACGCAAAAGTAAAGAAGGCAGACAGCGGATTTGCTCTCTGCTTCGGTGATGCAGAGATAGTAGTGGACAAGTCTGAGCTCTCAGCATATGAGGGGAAGACAGTAGTGCTCGGAATAAGACCTGAGGACCTCCATGCTGAGAAACAGTTCTTCGGAAAGAGCAATGTTATAAATGCATATATAGATCTGGATGAAATGATGGGTTCAGAGTCCTATCTCTACCTTGAATATGCAGGGCAGAAGCTGATAGCCAGAGTCCCGGCAAGGTATGCAAAGAAGGCAGAAGAGAATATTGAACTCGCTATAGATGCTGAAAGGATCCACTTGTTCGATAAAGAAACAGAAAAAGCCATCTAGAAAAGGGGATTATACATATTTGAAGGCCGGAGGAAACTTCGGCTTTTCTTTTAAGTTGCCAGCATAACCATGCGAATGGTAAAATTATAATGTTGTAAATATTGGACTAGAAAGAAAAAGGAGACAATCAAATGAAAACAGTAAGAAATGTCGTTGCTTCTGCTATATTGGCAGCGCTCGTA
>JBGUKU010000098.1:0-3943 GCA_045114615.1 Anaerovoracaceae bacterium | reverse complement strand
ACTCAGTCTGCAGAGGAAGAAGAGCTCGATGAAGAATATGAAGAGGAGGATGAAGTATAATGCAAAGCCAGATTGAAAACTATCCCGAGATTTCATTTATCGAGGGCGAAACACTCGAAAGTGCTATCAGCAAGACGGAAGCGTTTTATATCGAAAAGTGGAAAGAACTGACCGGAGAGGATATCACACTGCATGACACGGATGAAGAGAGGGTTCTTCTCAGAGCGATTGCATACATCTTTTATCAGGCTTGTCAGTATACAGATAATGCCGGAAAGATGAATCTACTGAAATACTCCATGGATGGATTTCTTGATAATATCGCAGCAAGAACAGGGCTCACCAGAATGGAAGCTAAACCCGCCTCAGTAACAGTGAAATTTACTCTATCCGAAGCTCAGGCTACAGATTATACTGTGCCGGAAGGAACGCGCGTATCCGGCTCGAATTTGGAGGATCTATATTTTGCCGTAAATGAAGATACGGTCATACCTGCAGGCGAGACGGAAGCGCTGATCTCTTGTACCTGTACAACTGCAGGTGAGGACGGTAACGGCATCGAAGCAGGAATGATCGATGAATTAGTTGATACTCTTCCGTTTATCGACTCGGTCGAAAATACGACAATATCCGATGGAGGAGCTGACGAAGAAGACGACGACACGCTTGCGGAAAGGATCTTCCTTGCGCCGAGCGAGTATTCAACATGCGGAACAGAAGACTCGTATATCTTCCACGCAAAGTCAGCATCAACATTGGTCAACGATGTATCAGTATCATCACCCGAGCCGTGTTACCTCACGATCACGATCACGTCAAAGACAGGGATGCCATCACAGGAGCTAATAAGCATTGTTACCAATTACCTAAATGATCCTGTAAGGAAAAAACTTACAGACCGAATCACAGTCACCGGACCAAATGCTGTCAATTTCAATGTAGATCTGACCTATTACATCTCATATGACAATCAGAAGTATGAGGAAACGATAAAAGATCAGGTCGAGGCAGCGGTAGACGAGTACATAAACTGGCAGACAACAAAGATCGGACGAAACATCAACCCCTCAAAACTCACACAGATGGTAATCGATGCGGGGGCAAACCGCGTCGAGATAACATTTCCGGAGCAAGCTACCGTTGAAGCCAATGAGCTGGCAGTGCTGGAGACAAGAACTGTGACGTATGGAGGACTGGAGTATGAATGATAACTATTCAGACCTTTTACATGGATACAGGGGGTTGTTTGATGTAAAGCTGTCGGAGTTGTTTTCCGGCAGCGGCACGATCAAAAACCAGTGCATTTTTTACACCGTCGAGCAGCTCCTCAAACTATTGTACCAATATACAGAGAATGTATTTCTTTATAACCATATCGAGAATTTGCCGGACAACAAACTTGATTACCTTGCGATCGAATGGGATCTTCCTTATTACGAAGACTCTCTCGACAGAGACACCAAGATTCGTTTGGTAAAGGAAGGATTTAACTGGCGTCGTACTGCCGGAACCATATACGGAGTTGAAACACTTGTTAAAAAGATGTTCGGTGAAGGCAAGGTTTTAGAGTGGTACGACTTCGGTGGAGACAGAGGAACATTCAGAGTTCAGACGAATGCTCCACTGGTTCCGGACATGGAGGAGTTCTTTAAAGTACTTCTCCGAAAAGAAAAGAACGCTACTTCATGGCTCGAGTTTGTAGATATCATCCGTGATCTTATAGTTGAATACTACGGTATGGCCTACACTCACCAGAGGTATTCGTATACAAAGCACAGAATAATCACAGAATAGGAGGAAGAAAATGGCATCTTTTATCACAGTAATGACTGATGCGGGATTAAGTCTTATGTCGGATCTGATTGAGAATGAGGACTCGATTGAGTTTGTATCTCTTACTGTAGGCGACGGCAGTTACACTACAGCAGAAAAGACTTTCTCAAATCTTAAGACCAAGACGGCTCTTAAAAGTTTGAAAGAGACTTATGGCATATCAAGAGGCGAGAGAACATCAGCTGAAACAGTCAGACTTGTATCAAACATTGCAAACTATGATCCTGCGACCGGAACACCGCTCTTTGCAGAAGGTTTTTATGTGAATGAGATCGGTGTTATGGCAAAGCCAAAAAGTGGGGGAGCTACGGTTTTGTTCGCCATTTCGGTAACAACAGAAGAGCAGGGTGACTATTTGCCGCATTATGAAGGCACAAACCCTGTCGAGATGATCCAGGACATACTTGTTAAAATCTCAAATCAAGCGAGTGTGACATTTACTTATTCCGAGTCGGCTTTTGCTCTTGCAGCTGATCTTGCAGACACTGCAGAAGCCATCGATGGTCACATCGCAGAAAAGATAACAACAGAGAACGGTGTACATGGTATCCGCTATTACGATGAGAAGCTGTCGGTAAATGACGGCAGCGGTTGGGAGGATATCGAAACCGGCGGAGGCGGCGGTTCGACTATCAACATATCCACTGAAGATCCTGAGTTTTTTGGACTTACTGTAACGCTTACCGATGGACAAACGACATTAGAGGGTGCGTTTGACAATACAGGCTTTTGCCAATTCACCGGCGTGACGATGAGCGGTACTCTCACAGCCTCGGTAACATATGATGGAGATACCTACACTGATACTTGTGAAGTGACTTATTATGGCACATATACGATGGAGTTATCACTCGGCGAAGCCTTTACACTTAACATAACTACAACAGAGACATCCTTATATGGTCAGGATATAACCATTACAAATGGCACAAAAACTAAGACTGCGACATTTTCATCAAGTGGAACGGCTACCGCAAAGATTCACTTCTTCGGAACCGTCACTCTTACATCAACTGACGGCACGGAGACAGCATCCAAGGAGATAACTGTAGTGTCCGGCACATCGACCTATACTGTAGCACTTGCATTTGTTCAGATATACGGAGCCGAGTGGGACGGGACATCCACTACTGCATGGTCGAGGACGGATGATTCAGCGGACTTCGTTGATCCTGTACCTGCGTTAAATAATGGGACAGGGTCTTCACCGTTCGATGACTGCTACCCATGGAGTGAAATGAAAAAGGTCGAGAGGACGGGTGGTACCTGTGTTTCAATACCAAAGTTCTGGTACAAAATCACTCAGAATGGCAACGGAATGAAGATTCAGATTGCTGATAAAGAAGTCGATGGGTATCACGTATCTCCTGCGCATATGGACAGAGGCGACGGCAAGGGTGAGCGTGATATGGTCTATGTCGGTCGGTATCACTGCGGAGCTACAACGCATAAATCAAAGACCGGCGAGACACCATACAATCAGGCAACGCGCTCTGCCATGAGAACAACCATACATGGATTAGGCAATAATATATGGCAAATAGACCTTGCGACAAGATTTACGCTGTGGCTGTTATACATCGTAGAGTTCGCCGATTGGAACTCTCAGGAAAAGACAGGATATGGCTGCGGCAATAACTCGGGTGTCCAAGCAATGGGATATACCGATGCGATGCAATACCACACAGGAACAACGCAAGCAAGCCGCACAACCTATGGATTAGGCACACAGTATCGTTGGATAGAAGGTCTCTGGGACAATGTATATGATTGGCTCGACGGAGCTTACTATGACTCTAACGGACTTAACATCATAAAGAATCCTGCTAATTTTTCGGATTCATCAGGGGGAACACCGGTTGGCGTACCGTCAAGCGGCTATCCTTCAAAATTTTCTGTCAAGGATGTATCGGGCACATTTCCGATGTTCATCCCGACGGAAGCGTCAGGGTCGGATAGCACATATTCGTGCGATAGCTGGGACTTCGTCGCGTCTTACCCCTGCCTCTGCGCAGGTGGTAGCTATAGCCAGTACCTCAGCCTCGGGTTGTTCTACGTGAGCTGCGCTGCGGCTGCCTACGCGAGCGCGAGCCACGGCTGCCGACTCCTT
>JBGUKU010000097.1:0-4759 GCA_045114615.1 Anaerovoracaceae bacterium | reverse complement strand
GCTGCTCTCCCGCCGCGGATCGCAGAAATCAAGGAAGGAGGACGAGATCAGGCAGGATCTTGCTCACCAGAGGCTTTTCTTCTACTCAATTGAGACATTCTCCCGGAACAAGTCCGGCCCGATAGCGGAATTCTCCTACCTTGTCGCGGACGAGGACCTGAATGAACTCGAGGGAAGGAGCGGCAGGTTTCTGATGTCCATCCCGCCCGATGTCCTTCCGGATCCCGTCTGCGCCGCGGCGGCGGGGATTTCCCCATCCGAGGCGCAGAGGACCGGTCTCCGGGAAAACGCGTTCGCCGAGAGAATACTCTCCGTTCTCCCCAGGGGCGACTTCATCAGGATCGGCTGGAACAATGTCGGCTTCACCGACGAGCGCCTGCGCGCGCTCCTCTTCAGGACCTTCCACGAGCCCTATCTCTCTGGTCTTGACGGCTATGAGCGGACGAGGTTCGATCTGCAGACCTTCACCAGGACAGTCTTCACCTTAAGACCCGGCACAATCGCGGAGCCGCAGGGAAACGCAATGCTGAGCCTCAGAGAGGTAACGAAAGCCAACGGCATTGATACAGCATTCAAACCCAGGATGATGCTTGAGCTCATGAAACTCTTTAAGGATAAGCTCCCGAAGATGCTATCCTTCTACATGAGCCTCAGGACCAAGGCAGCAATGTCTGAGTATCTCAAAAAACAGTCACTTAAGTGGATCCAGATTGTAACAGCCGCGACCTGGGGAGACAGTCTCACTGCCATACCTGCGATGCCGCTCGGTCCGATTACCGGAAAAGGCCCTGACAGCGGACGCTGGCTGATGCTCTCGCTCGCTGGGGAGCCAGACAGGCGCATCCTGAATCCTTCACTCCTCATGGAGGATGCACAGGCGCAGGAAGAGGAGATCCTTGATACCGGGGACAGCGATAACCAGGATGGCGGAGATTCTTCCGGGGCTTCAGGCGGAAAGAGCAAAAAGGCGCTCCTTCCGAAATCATACGGCCTTGAGAGGTACGGACTGTTTCTCCTTTCGCCGAACCGTTGCCCTGCCGTTGCCCCCATTGCTACACTCTCGGAAGTGCGCGCAAAGGAGATCGGCGTCTCCATAAGAAAGGCACAGGAGAACTATCAGGCCTACAGGGAGGACTGGGAGTCATCAATCTCAGCCATCAGGCTTATCCTCAAAAAAGCACTTTACGAGAAAAAAAGGCAGATGAGGGAAAGATTCGTGACACTGCCGCCGGAGGAGAGGCTCTACGAAGGATTCATACCTTACCAGGACAGGGATCGTGAGTCCCAGTTGCACTGCATGGAAAGGACTAACCCCTCAAATGTGAAGCAGTTCCGCTTCAGCGACGAGAGGCTTAACTCGATGCTCTTCACCTACATCGGACGGAGCCTCCCCGAGACGCTGACCAAGGATGAGCTTGCTGAGTGGAAGAACTACTGCGACGAAAGAATAGAGGAGCAGCTCCCGGAGTTCAGGAAGAGATGCGAGGAGGCCTTCAGGAGGTTCGGCGGAGATGAGAAGGCGATGGCAATCCTGAAGGAATTTGACCTGGAGAACTGAGCGTCTGTTCAAGTGTCCATAGGATCAGCCTGCTATTGTTTCAGGCTGCTGAACATTTCATCAATATTTCTGTTAAATTCATAAACTTCATCCATATGTTCTTTCCATGTATCATATTCCAGGGGATCTTCCATTTCCTGCATAATGTCATGAGCTTTTGTTTCGGCATACAGAAAATCTTCATATCTGACAAAAGAAGGAACTCTTTGGCGTATGAGGTTTAAACCTCCTAGCAGATCCTCTGCTTCATCGTAAGCAGAACAGGAATCTACCCCATTTTTTAAGCTGACATAGAATTTATTGGCAAACTCGTTCTTTTCAAATCTTTCCTTCTTGTTTAAATCAGCGCAAAGCTTTATGTACCAAGGATAGTCGCCAAAAACAGTAATCTGTTCCTCCATAATATCCAAAATAGCGTCAATCGTGAAATTTAGATAAGACCAGTTAAGCATGGGGAGCAAATTGCATTTAATAACATAAGGACAGGTATCCGACTTGATCAAATCAGGAGAAAAAACAATGTCGGCAAAATGGAAGCTCTTGTTCACTGCCGGGAAACAAAAAGCTGCCTCGTACAACTCTTCCAGTCTTGTACTGGTTCTTGTAAATATCTCGTGCTTATTGAAAACAATCTGTTTGGGAGTCCTAAAATCACCAAGCGTCTGGAGGATTTTATCATTCACCAGCCTATAGAAATTCTCAGGAATCTCCAATCCTCGAGCTTTAATCACTGCATTGTCTTCACTCTCATCATTTTCTTCACACCAAGCTACAAATATCGTACACAGTTGTCCGATGTAATAAGCTCCCTTGATAAGCAGCCCGTATAAACTGTCATCACCACGCACATACGATATTAGAAAATCGA
Source organism: Anaerovoracaceae bacterium (assembly GCA_045114615.1). Classification (GTDB taxonomy): domain Bacteria; phylum Bacillota; class Clostridia; order Peptostreptococcales; family Anaerovoracaceae; genus Crickella. Next base: position 2,333 of record JBGUKU010000097.1, on the reverse strand, counting down.
AGACAGAGTGATTCACAAAGTCCACATAATACAATTCTGTTTCACCTAAACGCTTCACATCTATGAATGTTCCCTGTAAACTTTGAATTATTTTCCGCCATTCGGTTGGATCTGCAGAAAGGTTCAACTCAGCTTGCGAGGCCTTACAAAAATAGCAAAAAGCTACTTCCCAGTCAGAAAGCAGAACATGCTGTCCCATTGTCAAAAGGATCAAAAGTGCGTAGCGCTCGTTCACTGGTCTGTTGGAAAATATGTTTTTCCATAACAAAAGAGGATTATCAAGCAAGTCGGTAAGAGTTCTGACAAAATCGTCAGGATCACATTCTTTCCAGCGTGCATTGGCGATGAACAATTCTATGATGCGGGGATTGAAATTCTGATGATTTACCAGCCCCATGTAATTGCGACCAAGTAATAGGTTGTCGATATAATCATCAGGAAGGTCTGCCGCCACCAAATGGTTATAGAGGATCTTGGCACGTACATTATCTGAGTACTGAGCTAAATTCAGTATGCATTTTCCGATTTCCACGTTTCCAGTATTCAGTCTGTCAGAAATCTGCATGGCATCCTGAAGTATGTATTCCCTGGTAGTAAGTATGAGCAGCTTATCTGGCGTTCTGCGAACGAACCTGATGAGTTTCAATAGTTTGCCTTCATCTTCTATTAAATGCTGCTTATCTAAAATATTAGAGCCCAAAAAATCATCGAAATAAAAAACCTGTTTTTTCCCTTCAATGTTCAATGCAGCAAATGCATTAATGTCCCCTTCTAAACTAACAAATTCAGCATATCCATTGGTAAGAAGCCAATTTACAAGCATCTGTGCAAGCGTTGTCTTACCAACACCCGGCATTCCAGAAATAATCACGAAACGGTTTTCTTGAAGTATTTCAAGTGCATGCTCAAAACTTGGATTTGGGACATAAAGCCGGATTGATCTCTCAATCTCATCTTTCTCAATCTGCGTCCATACAGAATAGCGTTTGTTGAGAATTGTCTCCAGTACATTTGTACTTGAAAGCCAAAGCTTGTAGTACTGTTTCTCGATCTCAGGAAACTGGCCAAGCAGGTTGTTCAGATCATCTTTTCCGAATATGTCCTCACGGTTTTTGATATAAGGAGTAAATATTTCCTGAATTTCAGACTTATTGCCGGGCGTCAGTCCTACTGAAGTCATCAGATAATACCTGGCTGGATTGAGATTTCTGACTTTATCAGCTTCTTTCTGCAACTTGTAGGAAAGCGACTGATAGTTCCTGTATCTCTTTACCTGAACAACAACATTCTCAGACTCTTCAAACTCATCGAACAGAAAGTCATGCGCTTTCGATTTTATCTTTGCAAACCTGAGATCTACTCCACCATCCTTTCCTTCGGTAAAGCTTTCGATGTAAACATTCTCCTTCTTCTGCAGCAGATCTCTGCATAGACATTCGAATTCGTACGGTGACAGAACAGAGAAATCGTAATGAGGCATATTCGGTCCAACGACAAAATCAAAATGAAATCTGGAACTCAATGAATGCAGGCAGCAGGCAACTCTACGCTGCTGCAGTGACATAACCAGCGCAATCTCATTGAGGATCTGCAGAAAGCGCTGCTGCCACAGGCCTCGATATCAGAAAGTCATAGGAAGCACTGGCTAAAGCCTGAGTACGGAAAATGAAAAAGAAGCAGTCAGAAACCACCTCATCGCCGACAGTCATTCATTCGGCTACTTCCCGGAGTCCTCCGAGATCCTGCTCGCGACCGCCCCCTGCTGACTCTGGTACTTGGCGTCCTTCCTCTTGTTGTATGGCTTCAGTGCCGCATAGGGGAGCTTCTCGAAATTGATAGCGCAGATCACCATACCAGCCTTGAGCCCCAAAGGCATCTTCCCCGCGTTGTAGAACTCAAGGACTATGTTCCCGGACCACCCAGGATCAATCCTGTGCGCTGTCGCGTGGACCATGAGCCCGAGCCTCGCAAGAGACGATCTGCCGTCAAGCCAGCCGACGATATCTGGAGAGAGAGTAACGCTCTCGCTTGTCGCACCGAGCGCGAACTCCCCGGGCTGCAGGACGAAGAGCTCACCAGGCCCCGGCTTTATGGTGTCGCTCATCACCTGGTTGATGACGTTGCCGATTTCCTCGCGGCTTCCGGAGAGGTCAATCGAGGGAGCGTAGTAGGCCTCAAACACCCGGAACTCACCTCCGAGATGGAGATCCACCGAGACGCCGCTGATAAGCGACTCATCTGGTGTAGGGTCAATCGAGATTTCGCCGCCCTTAAGGGCCTTCACAATCATATCATCGTTGAGACGCATGAGATAAAGCTCCGGGAAACTGTTC
>JBGUKU010000096.1:0-10174 GCA_045114615.1 Anaerovoracaceae bacterium | reverse complement strand
TAATAATTGGAGGAAAACGTATCAGGTTCCCTGTAGGTGTTGGAAATACTAGCATCTACAAAAACGATTCTGTTCACCTGCTCCACAGAATGGACTCCGGACAAGATCTCTGGAGTCCTTTGCTTTGTCAGAACAAAACAGACGACTCGGAGGTCTCTTCGTTTGTGGTATCATTAGGCGAAAAGAGAAATACGATTGGCTGATGTGACATTGAAGGAAGAGCATGGTATCAGGTAAGTATAAAGTGATCATAGTAGAAGACGACAGGGGGATCGCGGAAGGCATTGCATCCTGTCTCACAGACTGGGGAATGGAAGTGCATCAGGTAAGCGACTTCCGGCGTGTAATGGAAGTTTTTGAGGAATTCAGTCCGCATCTGGTAATAATGGATATCACACTTCCGTACATGGGCGGTTATCACTGGTGTCAGGAGATACGCAGGACGAGTTCTGTGCCAATCATATTCATTTCGTCTGCAACGGATAATATGAATATCATAATGGCCATGAATATGGGCGCTGATGACTATATCCCTAAGCCGTTTGACCAGAGCGTCCTAATAGCGAAAGTGCAGGCGCTGCTCCGCAGGGCATATGATTACAGCCGCAGCGCATTCACACTTGAGGCGGCTGGCGCTGTACTCAATACGGACGATAATACGCTCACTTATAATGGCAGGAAGATAGAACTCTCAAGGAACGAGTACAGGATACTTCTGATTCTGATGCAGAACCGGAATAAAGTTGTCAGCAGAGAGAAGCTCATGGAGGCGCTATGGGAGACGGACTACTTCGTTGATGAGAATACTCTGACCGTAAATGTGGGCAGACTCCGCAGAACTCTTGAAGAAGCCGGCCTCAAAGATCTGATCAGAACAAAATTTGGTGTCGGATATATTCTGGAGGCAGAGTGATGGTTTTGATTGGCTGGCTGAAATCGCGGTCCAAAGCAATAGCAGTCTGCGCCGCTGTCAATGTTATGTTTGCCGCATCATATTTTCTTTTTCAAATGCCCATAGTAGTGGTCTTATATCCGCTTATAGTAAGTGTGCTCATATGCCTCGTGGCGGCAGCAGTTGACTATGCCTCATTCTGCGCGCGTCACAGGAAGCTTGAACACAACGAGCTTCCGGCTCCGTCCTGTCTGATCGAGTCGGATTACCAGAAGATGATCGCTGAACTCGGGGAGAAAATGAAAAGGTCGGCGGCCGATGCTGCAGAAGACTACAACAACATGATCGACTACTATACGGTCTGGGCGCATCAGATCAAGACTCCGATAGCTGCCATGCGCCTGAGCCTGCAGTCTGAAGACACAGAAGCAGCAAGAAAGCTGACTGCCGATCTGAACAGGATAGAAGACTATGTAGAGATGGTGCTGACGTTCCTTAGACTGGATTCGGACAGCACGGATTACATTATCAGGGAATATGATCTCGACGATATGATTCGGACCGCTGTCCGGAAGTTTTCCAGGGAATTCATTCTCAAGAAGCTTTCGCTCGACTATGAGCCGGTGAGTTATACTGTACTTACCGATGAGAAGTGGCTGTTATTCGTTATTGAGCAGATCATTTCCAATGCGGTCAAGTACACTTCGGAAGGCGGTGTCAGGATCTGTATGGATGAGCCGGGGATCCTTCGAATAGAGGATTCCGGAATAGGCATAAGTCCGGAGGATCTACCGCGTATATTTGAAAACGGATACACAGGCTTCAACGGCCGTGAAGACAAGCGGGCAAGCGGGATCGGCCTGTACCTCTGCAAGAGGATAACGGACGATCTCGGGCACACAATAAGCGCTGAATCACAGCCGGGAGAGGGCACAGCCGTCATACTCGATCTTCGGACCGCGAAACTCGGTGTTGAGGAATGATTTCAAATGTGACAAACATGTAAGATTAGTGTAAGCAGATCCGATGGAACGGCTCTGCTTATATTATTATCATCAGACTGTAAGATTCTTATAAATACGAGGAGGAATTACAGTAATGAGTTTACTCGAAGCAAAAGGAATCAAGAAAACATACAAGACGCGTTTCGGCGGAGCGTCCGTTGAAGCACTGAAGAATGTCAATTTCACAGTTGAAAAGGGTGAATATGTCGCGATCATGGGGGAATCCGGCAGCGGGAAGACAACACTGCTAAATATAATCGCGGCACTGGACAAACCGACAGAAGGAACGGTCATCCTTGACGGTATGAAGCTCAATTCGGTAAAGGATTCTGATCTGGCCAGGTTCCGCCGCGACAATCTCGGTTATGTGTTCCAGGACTTCAACCTGCTGGATACATTTTCGCTTGAAGACAACATCTACCTGCCGCTCGTTCTGACCGGAATGAAGCATGAGGAGATGGAGAAGAGGCTTGCGGCAATATCAGAGCCTCTTGGGATCGGCAGACTGCTCAAGAAATATCCGTATGAGGTGTCTGGCGGGCAGAAACAGAGGGCCGCAGTTGCGAGGGCCCTCATCACTGACCCACGCATCATTCTGGCTGATGAACCGACCGGCGCTCTCGATTCAAAGTCATCGGATGAGCTGCTCGATCTATTCGCAAAGGTGAATGGAATGGAACATACCATACTTATGGTCACTCATTCGACAAAAGCGGCGAGCCGCGCGTCGCGCGTAATGTTCATAAGGGATGGAGTCGTATTTCATCAGATATACAAGGGCGGTGCCACTGATCAGCAGATGTATCAGAAGATCAGCGATACATTGACACTTCTCGCGCAGGGAGGTGACAGAAAATGAAGACAGGACTCTATCCGAAACTGGCGGCAAACAGCATGCGCAAGAACGGAAGACTTTATGCACCATACATCGTGACATGTATCATGATAGTCGCTGTATACTATATACTTCACTTTCTCGGGTATTCAGGGATCATGGACGGTATGCCGGGCGGACATACCGCAACCGATATGATGCAGATGGGCACATATATAATGACTCTATTCGGACTCCTCTTCCTTTTCTATACTCAGGCAACGCTGATCAAAGGCAGAAAGAAGGAGTTCGGACTGTACAGCATACTGGGGATGAACAGATTCAATCTGGGAAGGATACTGTTCTTCGAGACACTGTTCACATGGTCAGCTGCGATAGTCGGCGGGCTTATTGCCGGTATAGGACTTTCCAAACTGGCGGAGCTCGGGTTCACAAAGCTGATAGAGGCTCCTGTAAGGTATACATTCTCGATATCAGTCAACTCAGTGATCATGACAGTTCTTACTTACAGCGCGATCTTCTGCCTGATCTACATCAATTCGATAAGGCAGGTGGGCTTTGCAAGTCCGATCGAGCTGGTGACTGCGGACAAAGCAGGCGAGAGACCGCCTAAGTCAAACTGGCTGGTCGGGATCCTGGGCCTGGTGAGTCTCGGAGCGGGTTACTATATCGCGCTCAGGATACAGCAGCCTATGGCAGCGCTTATGTGGTTCTTCGTTGCTGTGATACTGATAATGATCGGCACCTACCTGCTTCTGATAGCTGGATCGGTCATCCTGTGCAGGATGCTGCAGAAAGACAAAGACTATTACTACCGGACGAATCATTTTGTGTCGGTTTCGTCGATGATATATCGCATGAAGAGGAATGGCGCAGGGCTTGCGTCGATCTGCATCCTCCTGACGATGATCCTGGTTATGATGTCATCGACTTCGGCGCTTTATACAGGAGCGGAGCAGTGTCTCAATGTGCGCTATCCCAACGAAGTAGGAGCCTTCGCATGCAAGTACGGTTATGACGAGAACCTTGAGGATCTGGGTGATAAGCTGGATGCTGATCTCAAGGCTGCAGCTGAGGAGCACGGTGCTGAAATCACGAATAATAAGACATATTACGAGTGGTCGATCAGCGGCTATTTTGATAACAGCAAGCTGGATGTCACACTCAATTCAAAGTCGAATCTTGCTTTCATCAATTATGACAAGGTGGCACAGATACTGTTTATCGATGCAGATGTCTACAACAGAGTATTTGGCTATAACGAGACAGTGGCTCCGGGTGAAGCGCTGGTAGGGACTGCAAAGAACATTGATATCGGTGATGTGATAACAATCGGAGATGTTCCGTTCAAGGTCACAAAGAGGATCGATGACAGGATAGCTGAAATCGATCCGGCCGCAGAGGTCTCTGCATCTCCGGGGATCTTCATGATCGTGAATGATGTCAAGGAAGTAGCAAAGAACTACACCAAATACGCAGACTACGACGGCGAGCCGATGCTGGCATGGTTCTGGGACTGCCGCTTTGATACAGGCCTTGATGCCGATGAGCAGGTCGCGCTTGCAGATACTTTGGACAAACTGATAAAAGAAGAACTGCAACCGCTGGACTTTGACAACTGCTACTGCGAGAGCCATGAGGCAGAACGAGGAGACTTCGTAAGCACATTCGGAGGGCTGTTCTTCCTTGGCATTCTGCTGAGCATCATATTCCTGGTATCCTGCGTGATCATCATGTATTACAAGCAGGTCTCAGAAGGGTTCGAGGATCAGTCGAGATTCGACATAATGCAGAAGGTAGGGATGACGAAGGAAGACATAAGAAAGAGCATAAACTCGCAGATGCTGACAGTATTTCTTATCCCGATAATCTTTGCCTGCATACATCTGGCTGTTGTATTACCGATAGTCAATAAGCTGCTTATGCTGTTCGGACTATTCGACATACCGCGTCTGATCATTTCTTCCGGTGTCTGTATCCTGATATGCAGCATAGTATATGCAGTTATATACAGAGTTACATCTAATGCATATTACAGGATCGTATCCTGAGAAAACCAGGATACGATCCTGGGGTAAATCGAACGATAATTGGAGGAATCTTAAATAGAAGACTTGAGACCCTTGCAATCACTGGTGTTCAAAAAAGCGCTTCTGTACACCTGCTCCACACTGAGCCCCCAAAAGGTTTTTTTTCTTAATCCCGGCATTCTCTAATTTTATACATGTGTAATATAATGTGACTATAACGTTTCAAAACAGCGATAGCCGGCCCGGAGAACAATAAAAAGGAAGTTCAAATAAACAAGGTCTTTGTGAGTTAGAGTAAATGCGTATAGTGAAGAATGAATTGAGCAGAATAACACTATTTTTCAGGAATGTATGGATGCTTCTTGCTGTCGATCCGCTGCACAAGTTCATCTTTTCGTTTTCGTGCGCTGTATTTTCATTGTTCGCAGCAGAAGTTATGCGCAATGCCTTCAGCAGAGTGCTGATAGATCTGGTGGGAATCAGATACATAGACAAATCCAACGTGATAGAAGTGTGTTCATCTCCTGTTACAGTGATACTGATCCTGTTGTTCCTGATCATCATGACATATACCGCTTTGTTTGAGATAGGAGGGCTTCTGCATTCTTTTTCTATGGCGCAGATCGGGCGGGAGACCGATATCTGGAGCATGATAGCAGCCGGAGCGAGGACTTGCCGGAAAACTCTGTCTCCGAACAACTGGCCCGTACTTTTGTTTGTGATAGTATTGTTTCCTGTTACCGGGATATTAACACTGAGCAATGCTGCGTATAAAGTCAAGATACCGCTTTTCGTAGAACTCGGAATAGAGGCCAGACAGCTGTTTGCGGTATCTTTCATTATAGTGTATCTGATTATGGTTCTCGTGGAGATCGCAGTTCTGTTCTCGATCAATATATATGTGCTGCGTGAGACCAGCTTTTTCCGTAGCTGCAAGGGCGCGTTGAAACTGGGGAAAAGGCGGCACCTGAATACGGTCATATGCATGCTGCTTCTTTCCCTGATTGTCAATTCTGTAATAAATTTGCTTACAGAAGCATTGCCGGGCGGCGGTACTGCCGCAGATGCCGTGGCTCACATCATAAAGGCTCTGATCGTTCCGTCTGTCAATAACGCAGGCTTAACTGCGCTGTTTTATCAGTATTTTGAAGAGGACAGATCACTTGCAGGCATCACTCCGTATATCTTCAGAACCGAAGATTTCAGCCGCACCAAAAAGACTGTTGTTGTAGGATGCGTCGTGCTGATACTTGCGGGAGGTGTATTCTATACGATGCGTAATTACGATTACCTGTCGGAGGATGTCGCGCGTCCTGAGGTCTGTGCTCACAGAGGAGATAATGTGAACGCTCCGGACAACAGCTATGAAGCCTTGGAACTGGCTGTATCCGAGGGTCTTCCGTGGATCGAGCTTGACGTACAGATCACAGCTGACGGCGTAGTGGTTGCCGAACACGACCAGACGCTGAAAAGACGTTTCGGTCTTGCTAAGACAGTTGCCGATATGACTTATGACGAACTTATGCAGTACGAGGTCATAAGCAGCACAGGAGGTGATTATAAGCACGTCCATATCACGACGCTGGAAGAAGTACTGCTGCTCGCTAAGGAAAACAATGTGCTTGTGCAGGTGGAAACCAAGACGACAGAAAAGAGGCCGGGCCTCGAGGAAGAAGTGCTAAGGTTAATAGAGAAGACTGGGATGCATGACAGAGTAATGATCATAAGCATCTTCAGCGATTCGATTGCGAAGATCAAAGAACTCGATCCGGAGATCACTACCGCTCATGCAGTAATGATGACATGGAAAGATTACGCTGAAGTGGAAGACGCGGACAATCTTTCGGCAGAAGTCGGGACCATAACGCCTGAACTGGTGCATGCTCTGCATGAGGCGGGCATGAAGGTGTTCTGCTGGACCGCGGATGATCCGGACGGAATACAGTATCTGGTAAGCTGCGGTGTGGATGTTATAGGAACAGACGATCCTGTCATGGTAACGGAAAAGCTGGACGAAGCCAATTATTCCGGCGGTTTCAGTAGATTTTACCATCTGATGATGAACCGGATCGCAGACATGGAAAGATAGGAACAGAGACTATATGAGAAGCAACAGAAAATCGATGAGTCATACACAGGCTGTTATGCTGTTTATGATAATGACGGTGGGGCTGCATATTCTGGGCATGAAGATCAACGGAATGATAGCGCATACCGATCTTATATCTGACTATATCACGTACGGCAGCAAAATACTCGGTATCATACTTGTGACAGAGATGGTGCTGTTTTCGCGTCTGACGCCTATGAAATGCAACTGGTCAGCGCTGCGTGCAAGCAAAGATGAACTGAAAAGATCTCTTCCCGTATGTATCGTGATTTCGGTGCTTATAATTGCCGCTCTGATCGCGTTCAGGCTGTATATGAATACAAGGAATCCGATTTACCGCGAGATCCCGTACTTCGGACTTTACCTTAACGTGCATACCAGGTGGCTTTATCCTCTCAGCATCGTCTTTCAGGAGTTCTTTATAAAGGCGTATGTACAGGATAATATAGGGATAACACTGTGCGGCTACGGGCAGATGGACTTCCCCGATGCGCTCCGGAGTCATACAAATGTGAACACAAGACAGGCGCTGATCACGGCATGGATCACAGCAATGCTTTTCTTTGTTATACACATGCAGTATCCTCTTTTCTATATGACAGGGGCGCTTCTCCTTTGTCTTGTGACGGGCGTGTTGTATGAGAAAAACAGGAACATCTGGGGCGCTGTCCTGATACATTTTGCCATAGGCTTCATGCCGAGATGCCTTGGTGTCCTGCAGATATTAGAAGGCTATCCGGCGAACTGAACTGACTGGTATGGGAAATAATATGACACTTGAACTGCTTGAGGGAGGCAGGAATGCCTTCCCGGAGATAATACAGCAGATCCGCGCTGCAGAACACGAGATCACGGTGCATATGTTCATATGGAGAGAAGACCGGATCGGGACGGAAATAGCCCGCGAGATAATAGCGGCGGCAGACAGAGGCGTGAAGGTCACGATCGAAAAGGACTTGTACGCAGTGACTCTCGAATATGCCGAAGAGTCACAGAGGTCTTTATGCCATCATCCGGATCTGAGAGACAGGTTCAACATATTCATGCTGGAGCTTATATACAACAGAGAGCTGGCGGGAAAGCGGCTCGTGACTTCCCGCAGCAGCCTGTACATGCAGATGAAAGAGCATCCGGGCATCGAGATGATGGACGGGGCCAGGACTTATGACCATTCCAAGTATTATATATTTGACCGCAAAGTTATGATACTCGGCGGCATCAATATAGAGGACAAGGAGTATTACAGCGACTTGAAGGGAAGGCTTTATCATGATTACATGATTAAGATCAGCGATCCGGATACAGTGGAGCCGTTCCTGGAAAAAAGAAGAGATCCGCAAATGAAGAGCGTTCTGTTCAAGGTCAATATGAAGGAGCCGGTCAGGTGCTTTGAGATCAAGCAGAGCTATTTGGAGATGATAGAAGGCGCGGAATACGAGCTCTTCATAATGATGGCTTATTTTGCGCCGGATAAAGACGTTCTGTCAGCCATAGAACGTGCGGTACACAGAGGTGTACGTGTACGTATCCTGATCCCGCGAAGCGCGAACTATATGGATGATATGAACAAGCTTGCAGCTTCGAAGCTGTTCAGGTATTCAAAATCGCATAACAGTAAAAACAGCGGCAGACTTGAGATATTTATGACGGAAAAGATGCTGCATTCCAAGCTTCTTGTGAATGAGAAGCGTATAATAATAGGGTCGTGCAATATAAACAGAAAGTCCTTTACAAAACTGGACGAGCTGGCTGTTGCTGTGGATAACGATGACAGTCCGTTCGCGGAAGAGATACGGTCAAGCATAAGAGAGGCTTTTCAGAATGCGGATCGTGTCAGCTCACGGGGCATGATCAGCTACAACCCAATTCTGGCAGCCCTGGAGTCAGCAGTAATGTGAGGACACAGGTTGTAACAGATAGTTGAGTACATATAACAGACGCCGATGGAGGACCATTCTTGCGTAAGAACAGAAAGATTACTGACATATTAATAAATCATTTTGACGGGAACAGGCTTGCAGCAAATGCAACTGTAGTTCTGTTTGCTTTAGGCGTGCTGCTGTTCATCATAAACAGCATTATTCTGCTCGCTTCTCCCGAAAGGGCATACCGTACGCTGAGGATCATCCTTAAAGGCGGAACGGATATATTGTGGATCGCGGCAGCCATGATCGGAACGAAGTATTATCCGACAAAACGAAATAAGATCCTCATGTGGACGCTGTTCTGGTACATGCTCGGCGACATCGCGGTGATGTTCTCTTATCCCGTAGGAGGTGTACTGTATTGCTTTGGCCATCTGTTCATGATGCGTGCCATACTTGAGACCACATATATACACAGATGGCAGAAAATAGCACTGATATTCTGCATTCTGGGATCTATAACGCTTCTTCTGTGTTTTGTGAAAGACCCGAAGCTCATCATAGTAGGGGCGATATATGCAATTATTGTCACTTCGACAATGGTGCTCGCTCTGTCGAACCGGTTCTTCTGGCTGGCAGAGATAGTGTTCGTGGTCTCCGATGTCACCGGCCTTCTGAGGGTCTCGCTTTCCAATAACAAATACACCTATTTCGTAACAACAACCATTTATTTCATAGCGTTTCTGATGCTGTGCATATCCGTATACAGTACGAACCGCAAGGAAGTGGTGACGTGGTCCGATCTTTTCAGCATGCTTAACGACTCAAAAAGGATGGAGGTCTCGTTCTGGGTGTGCGGCAGGTGGGCTCTCGGTCTGATAAGAGGAGACAAACATTATTCTTATAGGAGTATAGATCTTGCTTATGATATCGACCATGTAGATGAGTTCCTGAAGTGGATAAAGCACGCGCGATATGAGGCGAAACACAGATATTCAGACGGCGTCAGGAGTTATTACAGCGAAAAATACGGTGAACTGAGGATCTTTCCGTGCCTGTTTGAGCCGGATGGATCTGCCGAGCTTACAATGCAGAATGGGAAAAAGCTCTTGCTGGACGAAGGCTTTTTTGAAGATGTTCATGTTTTAGGGAAAACAATCCCGTGTATAGCGCCGGGAGGAGCTGAACTGATACGTGAACTATTGGATTAATAGGTAAATAAACTATGCAAATTACATTTGTCGCTGCTGCGTTATCAGCGGAGGACCCGGTCATATGACCGGGTCAGTTTTTTATTGTTTTATGACGAAAATGAGAAAAAACGTCACGGATTTGTATAAAAAAGTCATAGTTTATTGTTAAATGACGGTTAAAATGACGGTTGAATTGTTATCATGTAGACACAGAGGAGAAAACAGTAAAGCAGAAAAGGATCTGC